>CAYMEP010000155.1:0-3268 GCA_964389695.1 uncultured Rhodobiaceae bacterium
GATCATGGAAAAACAACTATTATTGACACTCTCTTACAGCAAAGTGGGGCTTTTCGTGACAATCAGTCGGTTGACGAACGAGTTATGGATAGTAATGATTTGGAGAAAGAACGTGGGATTACGATTTTAGCCAAATGTACTTCTATTGAATGGAAAGACACTCGGATTAATATTATAGATACCCCAGGGCATGCTGATTTTGGTGGTGAAGTTGAACGTGTTTTATCTATGGCAGATGGTGTAATTTTATTGACTGATGCTGCTGAAGGGCCGATGCCTCAAACAAAGTTTGTTTTATCGAAAGCCCTTGCACAGGGTTTACGTCCAATTGTTGTTGTGAATAAGGTTGACCGTCCTGATGGTCGCCCTGATGAAGTTGTTGATGAAGTTTTTGATCTTTTTGTTGCCTTAGACGCCAATGAAGATCAATTAGACTTTCCGATTTTATATGCCTCTGGTCGTAATGGCTGGTGTGTAAAAGAATTATCTGATGATCGTGTTGATTTGACTCCTCTCTTAGAGTTAATAATTTCTCATGTTCCTTTACCTTCTCTAGACCGTGATGCGCCTTTCTCTATGTTAGTAACATTATTAGAGTCTGACCCTTTTTTAGGACGTATTTTAACAGGTCGTGTTGAATCTGGTATTGCTGATATTAATATGCCAGTGAAGGTGTTGGATTTAGAGGGTAAAACAGTAGAGCAAGCACGTTTAACGAAGTTACGTAGTTTTGACGGTGTTGATCGTGTTTCAGTAGACCAGGTTGAAGCTGGGGATATTATTTCAATTGCTGGTATGGAAAAAGCATCTGTTGCAGATACGATTGGTTCTATAGACCTTACCATTCCTTTACAATCGACTCCTATTGATCCTCCTACGATGAGTATTACACTTCGTGTAAATGATTCTCCTTTTGCAGGTCAAGAAGGTAGCAAAGTTACCTCCCGTATGATTAAAGATAGACTTTATGCTGAAGCAGAGACGAATGTTGCTATTACTGTAACACCGAGTGCGGATAATGATGCTTATGAGGTTGGTGGTCGCGGTGAGTTACAATTAGGTGTATTAATTGAAACAATGCGCCGTGAGGGCTTTGAACTATCTGTCTCTCGTCCACGTGTTTTATTGCGTAAGGATTCTGACGGTAAAACATTAGAACCTATTGAAGAAGTTGTTGTTGATGTTGACGATGAATTTAGTGGTGTAGTTGTTGAAAAATTAAGTTTACGTAAATCTCAAATGACAGATATGCGCCCGTCTTCTGGTGGCAAAACACGCATTACTTTTTTATCTCCTTCTCGTGGTCTTATTGGTTATCAAGGTGAATTTCTAACAGATACTCGTGGTACAGGTGTTATGAATCGCCTTTACCATAGTCACGCCCCTTATAAAGGTGACATAGCCTCTCACCGTCGAGGCGTTTTGATTTCTACGGATAAAGGTGAAGCTGTTGCTTATGCACTCTTTAACTTACAAGATCGTGGTACTATGTTTGTTAATCCGCAAGACAAAGTATATTGCGGTATGGTTATTGGTGAACATAATCGTGATAATGATCTTGATGTTAATGTTATGAAAGGTAAACAATTAACAAATGTTCGTGCTTCTGGTACAGATGAAGCTGTACGATTAGTTCCTCCAAAAATTTTATCTTTAGAGGAAATGATTTCTTATATTGGGGAAGATGAACTCGTTGAGGTTACACCAGAGAATTTACGTTTACGTAAAAGGTATCTTGATCCAAATGACCGTAAGAAGGCATCTCGCAGTCAAAAAGGATAACCCTATGATGCTACCATATATTCCTGATATTGAGTCACCTTGGATAGCACCAGATACTAATCAAGCTACTATGATGGTTTTGACAGGCAATCTGTATCTCTCCCGTCCTGCTCTTCATATTCCACGGGATTTTGGGTTTGCGGTTAAAGATACAGAAGCGACTATGGAAACACATATTTCTGGTAAAGAAATAGATATTTTTTCACTTCCACCTAGTTCTTTATCCAACAACTAACATTTTTTAATAGAGTATAAAATATAACTATGATGCTACCACATATTTCTAGTATTGAAGCCTCTTGGGCAGAACCAGATAATAATCAATCGGCATTAATTGCTTATTTAGATAGTGCTGAGTGTTCTATTAAGATTACGATATATCAAATAAATCTCCCTAATATACTATCTGCCCTATTACGAGCTAAGGAACGAGGTATTCATATACAAATTATTATTAACGGTCAAAACAGTCTTTATGTAGCCCAATCCTTCGCTACAAGATCATTTTTAGAGTTTCGTCAAAAATTATTAGCGGGTTCTGGTGCGGGCAAGATAGAGACACATTGGTCATCTAATAATATGCTTTTCAACCATATTAAGTCTATAATTATTGATATTGAATTACTGTCTTCTTCTCAAGCTGTTTTGATTGTTTTGACAGGGAATCTTTTTAGTCAGCCCTCTTATAACAATCAAAGAGATTTTGGGTTTGCAGTTAAAGATACTGCAGCTATCATAGAGGCAGCTCGTGTTTTTGAGTCTGATTTTGCTCCAGTTGACCGTGATAACACTAATAATTTATTTAATAGTCAAACTGGTTTATTGTGGAGTAATGGCTCTACAAACAATGATTCACAACAATACCCTCAACAAAATCGTTATCTAACTTCCGTAGAAAACAGTACTATACAAGGGAATGCCCGTTCTCGCCTGACACAGTTTATTACTGATTCTTGCGGTTCCATGGATATATATTGGGAGGATTTTTCTGATCTTGAACTTCTAGCTTTACTAATTAAAAGAGTACAAGAAGGTTTAGAAATACGTATATTAATTAATACGATTTCACTTGATCACCCAGGTGTAGTTAAATTTATGTGTTCTTTATCTCAAGCTGGAGCTGAAGTTTTCTTTTTCGATTTTAAGGTTCTTTACATTCATGCAAAGACTTATATTTCCAGTAATTCTGAAGGACGTTCATGGTGTATAGCAGGGTCACAAAACCCGTTTGTATCCTCCTTAAACCAAAATCGTGAACTTGGGATTTTTACCTATGATTGTTCAGTGATTGATTTAATTCAAGATAGTTTTAATAAAGATTGGGCAAAAGCTGTTGATGGCGCTGGCACCAATCCTGAAAATATTACAGCTAATGATATTAGACCTAGTGATAGTAATTCTTCAAATCTTCCTATAAATAATGGGATTGCGGATGCTGGTTTTCTTTGTGGTGAAGAAATAGATATTTATTCCCTTCCTCCTATGT
>CAYMEP010000156.1:0-1877 GCA_964389695.1 uncultured Rhodobiaceae bacterium
CGATCACTTGTCGCACGAGTTTGTCCTTGTCGATTCCCTCTGCGATCTTGTCGAGCGCGCTTTCCAAGAGCGCTACCATGTCCTCCTCCATGCTTTCAAAATAGCGAATGGCGCGCGACACGGTTTCAAAAGCCTGCTTTGCGCGCGCGGTTTCCGCCTTGGCGAGTCCTTCCTCGTAACCGCGCTGTCGATGTTCGTCCAAAGCACGCGCCGCTTCCTGACGCGCACGCTGCTGCTCGCGCGCCAGTTCGACCAGCACGGATTCGCCTTGTTCCAAGCGCGCGTAGTCCTCCCCCTTCAGGACTCTCTTTTCGGACAGATGCGTTATGCTGCCTTCGAGGATACGAGCCAAACGTGCCACGATCCGATCACCTCCTTAGCAACGGAGCCCCAAAATATCTCGCCCCCTGAAGTTTGCCCCTCCGTTTCGAAGACGGCGAGCCGTGCCTGCAACCCCGCCGCTGTGCCTTCGTCCAACCCCGCTGCATCTTCGAGCTCTTGTGCCGAGCCGTGACGCAACAAGTCGACGATACCGCACGGACATTTCAACGCCAAGCGGCGCCAATGCTGCTCCGACAACAAACCCTCCCCCTGTAGCAACAACAGCCGCAAGCCCACCACCGTATGAAAAGCCGGATCTGCCAAACTCGCACGATGCTCCCTCGCGACAAGCAAACGCATTTCCATATCCCCCTCGCTATCCGCGCCCTGCTTGGAAGGACGCAAACGCGCACCCTTCGTCATAGCGAAGGTATAGTCCTCCTCTCCCAACCCTCCCCTCAAGCGCGCCACCTCCTCACGATCGATCGCCGCCGCGATCTCGGGAGCACTCAACACCAAGCCGACAGAGCGTAACAAGCGCAGCAGAACCGCCGAGTCCAGCATCACAAGGCGCAGAAAAAACGGTAGATCCGAAGGAACGCGCGGCCAGGCGTCGCAACGCAGAGAAAAACGCTCGCAGACGAAGCGCGACAGCAACGATGTCCCCCACAGGTGCTTGAGCCAAACAGAGCCTTGTTCCGCTTCCTCGCTTGCGGGTTCTTCTGTTGCCCCTCCCTTTTTTTTCCGCAACGCGTCTCTTTGGCTGCCCGCGCGCTTGCGAGGTTTTGCGGAGGCATCCAACATCTCGCGGTAGGATTCGTGTAGCGTTTCCGCAGGATTGCACTGAAAGCGCAACCATAGGGCTACGAAGGTCGGCGAAGTCAAGGCTTCCTGCGGGTAGAGGGCGGCGGGGGTTGGCAAAAGAGACACGGATGTCAAGAAGGCTTCAAGAACACTCAAGGGTTCTTTGATGTTGCGTCAGAGATTTTTTCTTTTGTCCCGCCTTTCGCACCATGATTTGCGTCGTGATTTTCTTGACGCACTGTCAAGGATGAAGTCTGAGAGACGCCTGCTGACGAGGCATGAGAAAACGCCAAGAACCCGCGCTTGCGCAAGAGAAACAAGAGGATCAAGAACAGACAAGCGACTGCAGCCCCGCCTAGTGCGAACTCGATGATTCGTACGGGACGGCGCTCTTCTGCGAGTTTTCGCCGTATTCGGTAAAAATCGGCGGACTTTTGTCCTGGTAACGCCAAGACCTCGACATTTTCGAAGAGCACCTTTTCCACCGAGTCGGAAACGAATTTGCGTATTCGCGGGATCAGGGTTTCGTAGTCGAATTGTTGGTCGTATTTGATAAATACGGAAACCTTGGCGCTCGATGCCTCTCCCGATACGGGCAGTGCTATATGCACGCGCGATTCGATGACTCCGTCAAAAAGGGAGACGGTGCGCGCGAGCTCTTCGGACAAGCCGTAGATGTAGCGCACATGCTCTTCAAAGGGCGTGGGGATAAGTCCGCTTTTTCCGAACAACTCGTTGAGCGAGATATACTT
>CAYMEP010000156.1:1887-3268 GCA_964389695.1 uncultured Rhodobiaceae bacterium
GCGTTGCGGATAGCCTGCCGCAGAGAGAATGTTGATCGAATCGGCAAAGTAGCGTGTCGGCACAGAAAGGCTGTAGCCATCCTTGAGAACACTCTTTTCGGCATTGATGTTGTAGCGCGCCAGCGCTGCTATCATGGCGTTGGCCTCGCGCTCGTCCAGATCGGCGTAGAGCTCCTGCGAACAGGCTGCGAGCGTGAGGATGAGAATTGCACTCAGGCAACAACGCCTCCATGTCCAGATCCATGTCCAGAGCCATTTCCTTGCCCAGACCCGTGTCCTTGCCCCGACGCATACCGATTCCCATGCCCGAGCTCTCAGCACCGCCATGCTGGGCTGCGAGTGCGGGTGCGAGCGTTCAATAGCTGGGAGGATTCTGCGCATAGCTGACGGAGCGAAGGTTCTGCGTAAACTGCTTCGCCGTCTCGCTACCGTTTTGTGCTGCCCGCTCGCTCATGCGTTCGGCGTGAGAGACTTTTCCTGCCATTTTCAAAGCCAGCGCTGCGAAGAGCTGTCCCTCTAATGAATCGGGATTTTTCTCCAACACGTCTCTCTCGATCAAACGGATGGCATCTCTCAACTTACCGTCGCTGATGAAAGCCAAAGCCTTTCCCAAGACTCCCACCTCGCGGTGCTTGGGGTTCTGCTCGATATAGTCGAAGATGTCCTTAGCGTGCATGGTCAAGCCGTAAAAGACGCCCGTAAAGGCAATCTCGGCGAGCAAACGCAACTCTTCTGCATCGACATCCGTCTTCGGCTGGGACATGAAAGTTTCTCCTTGTGTGAGGAATGCGTTGGAAAGGGAGTCGAGAAAGCTTGTCTCAGGCAGAAAGAATCTGCGACGAGGCGGCGTGCTGCTGGTTCTCGATCGATTGAATGATTTGCAACATTTGCTCGATGAATTTTTGCACCTCCTTGTGCATGGCGTCGTCGGCCTCGCGCAAGGCGTGAGCGCGCGTGGCAGTCGACTTGCTGAGTTCTGCATTGGCGCTCTCGATTTTTCCTGAATAATCGAGTCCCGCTTTTAGTGCACTTCCTGAACTGCTGAGCATTTCGCTTCCCGCATGAAAGGGCTGCATCATTTGGTTGAACTCCATAGCATCCCCCGCTTTTGCGCCGTATGCTGCGCCTGCCATCGTCATGCCTGCGCCGGCGAGCTGCATGCTTGAGCCAATCACAGCACCTCCCAGTTCCATGGCGGCGGCGGTTTTCATTTGCTGAGCCACCTGCCTGTCGGCAGAGCCCGCCAGGTCCAAGTCGATCTGACGCGCTTTAGATTGGGATTGCATCATGGCGGTCATCGACTGAAAGATAGTGGCCATGACCTCTGACATGTCGAAGTTGAGCGAGCTCGGCAACTGTCCCAGCATGTTCTTGTAGAGCG
>CAYMEP010000157.1:0-3241 GCA_964389695.1 uncultured Rhodobiaceae bacterium
GGCTGCGATTCATGAGTTTTTTGGTTCTTCACAACTTTCACAATTTATGGATCAAACAAATCCTTTGTCAGAAACAACCCATAAAAGACGTTTGTCAGCTCTCGGGCCAGGTGGACTAACTCGTGAACGAGCTGGGTTTGAGGCACGTGATGTACATCCTACCCATTATGGGCGTATGTGTCCTATTGAAACTCCTGAGGGGCCTAATATTGGTTTGATTAACTCTTTGGCGATTTTTGCAAAGGTAAATAAATATGGCTTTATTGAAACCCCTTATCGTAAAATTGTTAAAGGGCATGTAACAGACGAAGTTGTTTATATGTCTGCAATGGAAGAAAATCGGTATCGTATTGCTCAGTCGAATATTATCTTAGATGAGAAAGGTAATATTGATGAAGAGTTTGTTAATTGTCGTGTTGATGGTGATTTTGAATTAGTTCCTCCTGAAATGGCAGATTTTATGGATGTGTCATCAAAACAAATTGTATCTGTGGCGGCGGCTTTGATACCTTTCCTTGAAAATGATGATGCTAATCGTGCTTTGATGGGAGCCAATATGATGCGTCAAGCTGTTCCATTGGTTACAGCTGATGCACCTTTAGTCGGCACAGGTATGGAAGAGGTGGTTGCTCGTGATTCTGGCGCAACTGTTGTTGCTAAGCGAACAGGTGTGGTTGATCAGGTTGATGCAATACGTATTGTTGTGCGTGCTTCAGAAAATCTTGAAGCTTCTGAATCTGGCGTGGATATTTATAATCTCCGTAAGTTTCAACACTCTAATCAATCAACTTGTATTAATCAACGCCCTTTAGTTCGTGTGGGTGATGTTGTTGAAAAAGGAGATGTGATTGCTGATGGACCTTCTACTGAAAATGGTGAATTGGCACTGGGGCGTAATGTCTTAGTTGGCTTTATGCCTTGGAATGGGTATAATTTTGAAGATGCTATTCTTATTTCAGAGCGTATTGTCCGAGATGATGTATTTACTTCGGTGCATATTGAAGAGTTTGAAGTTATGTCTCGTGATACAAAGCTGGGTCCAGAGGATATCACACGTGATATACCAAATGTTGGTGAAGATGCTTTGCGTAATTTAGATGAATCAGGTGTTGTTTATGTTGGTTCAGAAGTGAATCCTGGAGATATTTTAGTTGGTAAAATTACTCCAAAAGGGGAAACACAAGTGACCGCAGAAGAAAAACTTTTGCGTGCTATCTTTGGTGAAAAAGCATCAGATGTTCGTGATTCTTCAATGAAGCTTCCTCCTGGAGCTTCTGGTACAGTTGTAGAAGTGCGTGTTTTTAACAGACATGGTATAGAGAAAGATGAGCGTGCTATAGCGATTGAACGTGAGGCAATTGCCTCTTGTGCAAAAGACAGAGATGATGAAGTGAATATTCTTGATCGTAGTATTTATAAGCGTTTGGAAGTGGTGTTGAATGGTAGAAAACTTAAAACACCTTATGAAAATGTTGTTGCAGGAACGGCTTTATCTGCAGAAATTCTAGCAGATATACCTAGAACTAAATGGTGGCAGTTTGTCTTGGAAAATGACAAGGATATGGCTGAATTTGAAGCATTAGAAAAACAGTATCAAGATAGTAAAGCTGTTTTAGATGCGCGTTTTGAAGATAAAGTCAATAAAATCCAATCTGGAGATGAGTTATTACCAGGTGTTATGAAAATGGTGAAAGTTTATGTTGCTGTAAAGCGTAAATTGCAACCAGGGGATAAAATGGCAGGTCGACATGGGAATAAGGGTGTGATTTCACGTATTTTACCTATGGAAGATATGCCCTATTTGGAAGATGGAACGCCTGTCGATGTTGTGTTGAATGCACTTGGTGTGCCGTCTCGTATGAATGTGGGACAAATATTAGAAACGCATTTGGGTTGGGCTGCTGCTGGACTTGGTAAAAAAGTTTCTGAAGCTCTTAGAATCTATGAGCGTGAAGGAAAAATACAAAATGTCAAAGATATTTTAGGTAGTATTTATCAAGGAAATGAAGACGTTGCAGGTGCATCTGATGGTGAACTTATTGAAATGAGCCATGCTTTACGTAAGGGGGTTCCTTTTGCAACTCCTGTTTTTGATGGTGCTTGTGAACAAGATATTGTTGATGCCTTAACAAAGGCAGGTTTAGAGACGTCGGGTCAGGTTGCTTTACGTGATGGAAGAACCGGTGAGGCATTTGAACGTAAAGTAACCGTTGGTTATATTTATATGCTTAAATTGCATCACCTTGTGGATGATAAAATTCATGCACGTTCTATAGGGCCGTATAGTTTGGTAACGCAACAACCACTGGGTGGTAAAGCACAATTTGGTGGGCAGCGTTTCGGTGAAATGGAAGTTTGGGCATTAGAAGCTTACGGAGCAGCATATACTTTGCAGGAAATATTAACTGTTAAATCTGATGATGTTGCAGGACGAACAAAAGTGTATGAGGCTATTGTTCGTGGTGATAATGCTTTTGAAGCAGGAATACCAGAAAGCTTTAATGTTTTAATGAAAGAAATACGATCTTTGGGATTAAATGTTGAGTTAACAAAGAATGCGCCAGAGGAAGTTTAAAAATATTAAAAAATATTAAAAAATGAGAAGGTAGAAGTTATGAATCAAGACGTTATGAATATGTTTAGTCCACAAAGTGGAGTGCAGACATTTGATAAAATACGTATTTCTATTGCTAGTCCTGAAAAAATTATGTCTTGGTCGTTTGGAGAAATTAAAAAGCCAGAGACCATTAACTATAGGACATTTAAGCCTGAACGTGATGGTTTGTTTTGTGCGCAAATTTTTGGTCCTATTAAGGATTATGAATGTCTCTGTGGAAAATATAAACGTATGAAATACAAAGGTGTTATTTGTGAGAAATGTGGTGTGGAAATTACATTGACAAAAGTACGGCGCGAGAGAATGGGACATATTGATCTAGCTGCGCCTGTTGCTCATATTTGGTTTTTGAAATCTTTGCCAAGTCGTATAGGTTTATTACTTGATATGGCTCTAAAAGATTTAGAACGTGTATTATATTTTGAATATTTTATTGTGATTGACCCTATGTTAACGGGGTTAAAGCGTGGGCAATTATTAAGTGAAGAAGAGTATTATGAAGCGTTAGATGAGTATGGTGATGATACATTCGAAGCGGGTATTGGTGCTGAAGCGATACAAGTTCTGTTACAGGAATTGAATCTAGAAGAGTTAAGGGAATCTTTGAAAGTGGAAATTGCAGAG
>CAYMEP010000158.1:0-3231 GCA_964389695.1 uncultured Rhodobiaceae bacterium
CAACAGCTCAAGCAATAGAGTCGCTCCTACAAAAAGACCAACTGGCAAATACTGTAAAAAACCTTCTCGTAATTTGACAACATCAATATTTAACATCATCACAACAAATAAAAACAAAACAGAAATAGCACCGACATAAACCATTATCAACAAAAAGGCTAAAAATTCAGCACCAATCAAGACAAAAAGACCTGCCACATTAAAAAAGATTAAAATTAAAAATAAGACTGAATGCACAGGATTACGTGATGAAATCACCATAACGGCACTAGCTACACTCACAGCTGCAAAAATATAAAATAATAGACTGGCTAAGTTAATCATTATTCTCTCTATCTATAAGGTGCATCTAATTCAAGGGTTTTAGCAATTTCTTCTTCCCAACGGTCTCCATTGGCAAGTAATTTTTCTTTATCATACAATAATTCTTCACGCGTTTCCGTAGAAAATTCAAAGTTTGGTCCTTCAACAATTGCATCAACAGGGCAAGCTTCCTGACAAAAACCACAATAAATACATTTCACCATATCAATATCATAGCGCAAAGTTCTTCTAGTACCATCATCTTGGCGTGGGCCTGCCTCAATTGTTATAGCTTGTGCGGGACAAACTGCTTCACATAATTTACACGCAATACATCTTTCTTCACCATTAGGATAACGCCGCAAAGCATGTTCTCCTCTAAAACGTGGGCTAAGAGGTCCTTTTTCATGAGGGTAATTAATAGTAGTTTTAGCTTTAAAGAAGTAACGCATCGCCAAACCAAATGCCTTTACAAATTCTCCTAAAAATAATCTCCGTATTTTATCTAACATCTACTTCTCCTAAGGAAGTTTATCGAAATATAACAAAAACCCTGCTGTCACAACAACCCACATTAATGAAAATGGTAAAAATATTTTCCATCCCAAACGCATTAACTGATCATAGCGATAACGTGGCACTATAGCTTTAACCATAGCAAACATAAAAAACACCAAACAAACCTTTATCACAAACCAAACAATTCCTGGTATTGCATTAAAAATAGCAATGTCAACTGGAGGCAACCATCCTCCAAGAAACAAGATCGTTGTCATAGCACACATTAAAACGACATTGGCAAGTTCTCCAATCATAAAAATAACATAAGGTGTAGAAGAATACTCCACCATAAAACCAGCCACTAATTCAGCTTCTGCCTCAGGTAAATCAAAAGGAGGACGATTTGTTTCTGCCAAAGCTGAAATAAAGAAGATAACAAACATAGGAAAAAGTGGCACACAAAACCAAACGGTTTCCTGAGCTAAAACAATATCTGTTAAATTGAGAGACCCTACACAAAGTAATGCTGTAACAATTACTAAACCGATAGAAACTTCATAAGACACCATCTGGGCTGCGGAACGTAAGGCGCCTAAGAATGGATATTTTGAGTTAGAAGACCATCCCCCCATTAACACACCATAAATGCCTAAAGAAGAAATAGCCAAGACATATAAAATGCCTACATTAATATCAGCAACTGCCCAACCTTCTGCTACAGGAATCACAGCCCACGCACTTAAAGCAAAAAACATTGTTAAAAAAGGGGCAAGTAAAAAAATAACTTTATTCGATTTATAAGGAATTATAATTTCTTTAAATAAGTATTTTAAAATATCTGCAAAACTTTGTAACAAGCCAAAAGGACCAACAACATTCGGACCTTTACGTAATTGCACTGCCGCCCATATTTTTCGATCACCGTACATAAAGAATGCTAAAGATAATAATAAAAGCAAAATAACAGCTAAACTATGTATAATAATTAAAACCAATGGAATTTGTATAAAATCTAGTATAGTTTGCATTATTCACTTCTCCTGCTCGCATTTAAGCTACATTCCGCCATAGTTTTGGAAGCGCGACTAATGACATCAGTAAGATAGAAATCTTCAATTGCAGATTTCCATACACCAGAATTTATTTTGCTATGTTTTGGAGCTTTAGGAGGGTTAACTTCCTTATAAACCGTATCAATATGTTCTAAATGAGGAGCCACCTGATATAATTTACACCTTAACTCATCTATCGTATTATACTCTATACTAACCCCTAAAACGTCAGAAAGAGCACGAAAAATTTTCCATTCTTCTTTCGCATTCTTTGGAGAAGAAGCTGCAACTTGCGTCATTTGCACACGTCCCTCCGCATTAACGTAAAGTGCTTGCTTTTCACTATACGCAAGGCTTGGAAGAATTACATCTGCATGATGTGCTCCTGCATCACCATGTGACCCAATATAAATCACAAAACTTTTCTCTATTTTTTGCATATCGATTTCATCAGATCCAAGCAAAAACAAAGTTTCCAACGTTCCTTTTTCGGCTGCATTTAACATAGCATTAGTATTCATTCCGCCTTTTTGCGGTAGGATTCCTAAGTCTAACCCCGCAACCCGAGACGCAGCATAATGTAATACATTAAACCCATTCCAATTTTCTGTAACCATACCTGTATTTTCAGCAAGTTTAATTGCCTGTGCTAATATTGCATTACCATCACTACGAGCTAAAATACTTTGCCCTAAAATTAACATTGGTTTCTTTGCTTTTTTTAACCTTTTAAACACCTTGTTGGTTGCAGAGGATACTAAATCCATAGCTTCATGATCATCACCCAAGCAGTTGACATCATAGGTAAATTCACTATTCTTTCCAATTGAAAAAATAGGCATCTGAGAATGCAACCATGCCTTTCTAATCCGTGCATTTAAGACCGCTGCTTCCCATCTAGGGTTACATCCAATCAGTAAAAGAGCATCCGCATCTTCAATACCAGAAAAACCCGTATTAAAAAGATAATTTGCTCGCACATCACCAGATAAAACTGAACCATCTTGACGGCAATCTATATTAGGGCTCCCTAAATTTATCATAAGGTCTTTAAGAGCCTGCATACTTTCCGCACAGGACAAGTTTCCTGTGATAGCACCAATGGATTTAGGATCTTTCCCTTTGATTTGCTTAGCTATCGACGCAAAAGCTTGTTTCCAACTTGCTTGCACTAGTTTACCATTCTTTTGCCTAATATAAGGATGGTCCAAACGTTGACTCGCTAACCCATCCCACAAAAACCGTGTTTTATCAGATGCCCATTCTTCATTCACCTCTTCGTTGAGTCGTGGAACAATTCGTTTCACCTGACCGTCACGCACTTGTAAAGTAATATTGGTCCCGACAGCATCAGAAATGTCTATACTATCAGTTT
>CAYMEP010000159.1:0-3209 GCA_964389695.1 uncultured Rhodobiaceae bacterium
AGTTTTCAAAGCTCTGCTTTTGAACGCTTAAGATACATTTTCTAATATAGGGCTCAACCATGCAAAAGGAGAATATTTATGCTTTCTAGATAGTGATGATTTTCTTGATATTCATTTTTTAGAATATCTTCATGTAAAAATCACGAAAGAGAATGCAGATATCTGTGATTGCTCCATTGCTCTTTGTAATCAGGGTGGAGTTATCTCAAAAATTGACAATGTCCCGTCTGCACAATCGTGGCAAGAGGCTTTATCTTTATCATTTCAAGGAGTCTATTCACCTTCTCCCTGCAACAAGATATATAAGAACGAAGAATTCCAAAATATACGATATTTAGACAACTTCTATGAAGATAATTCTATTTTAATTCCTTTATTGATGGGTAAGAAGATATGCTCTATTGACCTGCCACTTTATTTTTATTTTCATCCAAGAGTTCATTCCAAAATGTATGAATTCATCAGTGAAAAGAAGATAAAAGGTGTATTTACTATGCTTGAGATGATGAAACAACAGCTCATTCAAAATAATATCTGGACAAGGTATAAAGATGAATTCAGTATATTTTACATCTGCATAACTTGGCATTATGCAGATAGAATGATTAAGACAAGCATAGATTTTAAAAGATGCAAACAGACCTTTTATAAATACTTAGATCGAAGTATCTATAATATAAAAAATATAAGATATATCAGGAAATTGCAAGATGAAAACTCCCAGCTAGCTCACATATCGATTCCTTATTTGCCATCAATATGGTTTTGTTTAGGAGGAGTAGGAATATTATTTTATCGAAAATTTTATAGAGTAAAATCTTCTTTTAGTCTTTATTTTCCCTCTGCAAGTCGTATACTAAGACCATTTTACAAGCTCTTTGCTTTTTCTATCCAGTTCATCCTAAAATTCTTACTCCAATGGCCGATGAGTGCCTACGCTTTTACAAGGAATAGACTGCGGGGGGGAATAAGAACAGAATCCTAGAGTTATCAGTCTACCTGCTTTATAGGATCTTGCTTATTGCGGAATTATACCGATATTATCTGTATGAAGAAAAGCTTTGTTTTAATTCGTCATGAACTTATAGAGACTATTGGATTGTTCTTTCTCTTACTTTTTCCCGTACAAACACTTTCATCAGATACATGGAAGGCGGGAAAAGAAGGAAATCCCTTTCATCTCTTTTCCTTATCAGGAACAGAAGTTTTTCAAAAAGCAAACGAAGTAGAAAATATACGTATGAAAACTGTTTCTTATCATGGTGCTGACTCCAATATTCTCTATCTGGATTTTGAATCACAAGAAGCACTATCCCTTAGAGATCAGGCCGGTCACTCTCAAGTCAAGGAAGCCTCCTATTTCCCTTCTGTCAAAAGCCATAACGGGAACTATTCAGCACTCTTTCATCAATCTTCTCATCAACTTCAAATCCAAACTCCACAGATGTCTTTTGGGAAAAAAGAAGAACATAGAAATCTTACGATTGAGATGTGGATCAAGCCTATATTTTTTTATCAGCGTTCGGTACTCTTCAAAAAAGAAGATCAGAGAAATGGCAAGAAAATTGGAATAGAAATAGGGATCGAAAACTCAGGGAAACTCACAAGAAGACTCTATGTGCATTTGAGACACCTTTTTGTCGATAGCAAACAAAAAAGGCATAGTATATACATAGTATCTGAAAACCAGCTAGAAAAAGATCAATGGCAGCATATTGCTTTAAGTTGGAATGAAGTGAAAGGAAAGTTGACTTTGTATATGAACGGAAAAGAAGAGGCAATTCAATTTGCTAGGGAATCTCAGGAAATCTGGATGCTACAATTTGCTTCTTCTAGTAACACACCTCTTCTTCTTGCCTCTCATTATTTTGGCTTTATTGATGAATTTCGGATTTCTCGTCGTGAAGTTTCTCCAAAAAATGGAAAGCTTCATGTGTCTAAATTTAACTCTCTTTACTTTGACTACGATAAACAACGAAGTAAACAAAAAACAGGATTTGTTGTATCTAAGATACATAGACTTTCTGATAATCAAAAAGCAAAATTTGGAAGGTTGAGTTATGTAGCAGATATTCCTCATGGAACTTCTATCAATTTCTATCTTCGTTCCTCAGAGCAACATTTTTCTTACCAAAGCAATCTTCCTTGGGAGAGAGTGAAATCTGGATTTCAATTACTCTCTCCATTCCAATACTTTCAATGGAAAGCAGAATTGCGTTCTGACCCGAATGGGAATGATACTCCTATCTTAGAATCTATGAGTCTCAATTATAGTCTTGTTGAGTCTCCTCCCTTCCCTCAAAATCTACGAATTATCCCTGAGCTAAACAAAGGACTTGAAGTTTGTTTAGAATGGAAAGCAAGTCTAAGATACGCTGTACATCAAGGAGCTTACCGTATTTATTATGGTCTTCATCCAAAAAAATATTTTGGATATATAGTATATAAACCCAGTGCAGAAGCTAAGAGTTCAAAGAAGATACGTTTCTTTATGAATAATCAGGTCATTGAAAAACATCTAACAAAAATTCAGCTTGCAAAAAAAAAGTCAGGGAAGCTTCCTTTTTTGAAACATAATAGGAACTATTACTTTGCAGTTTCTGCCTATGATTCTATTTCGGAATCAAAATTATCTCCAGAAGTCTATGCCATCATTCCTCCTCTGGATGCGAAATAAGCTAAGTTTTGTCCAGCCTCATTCCTTGTAATAGTATGATTTGATCTATGATATTTTTTGTTGCAATCTAAGCTATTTAGAAACTATTTGAACCAAAAGAGATGATATGAAAATAGCTAAATATACCCTTCCATCCAATGGAGTAGTGTATAAGCCTAAAAACCCCTTTCAGGCTAAGGTAATAGAAACTGAATTGCTTGTGGATACAGGAGAAAATCATGGTGAAGTAGTACATATGGTTCTCGATATTAAGGGAAGCAAAATTTCTTATATAGAAGGACAGTCTATAGGTAGTCTTCCTATCGGTACAAGGAAGAATGGGAAACCTCATAAAATTCGGCTCTATTCAATAGCTTCCTCTTCTCAAGGTGATAGAGGAGATGGAAACACAGTTTCACTTTGTGTAAAAAGGCTACTTGAGACCCATCCTGAGACAGGTTTCATTTATCAAGGACTTGCCTCTAATTATCTTTGTGAACTCAAGAAAGGAGACTAGAAGAGCACTTTTGTCAGCTGGGCTCAGAGCGACTTG
>CAYMEP010000160.1:0-600 GCA_964389695.1 uncultured Rhodobiaceae bacterium
GACGATGGCAAGGCTTTTCGGTTGATTCTTCGGTCGATCATTCGGTTGGCGCTTGGAGAGATCCGAGGGAGTTTGCGAGGGAGTCTTTAAGGGAGGCTCCCATCGTACTTCCAGCAGGCGTGGCTTTTCGCGCGCCGAGCGCCCGACGACGTGGATGAGAGGATAGTTCTCTTCAAGCAGCGCCTGCCCACAAATCGCGCGAAAGTCTCCACCGCTTTCTTCGGAGACGGCACGCACCTCTTGCTCGCAAGCTTCTGTCCCCAAAACATTGGCGGGCGTGTTGATCAAGTCGCGCCCCAAGCACAGTATTCTTGCTTCCTCCGCGCAAGCCCGATCCCCTTCCTCCAACAAAAGGCGCAACGGACGCGAGACGCCGTGGGTACGAAAACGCTCGAAACGATAGGAGGCAAGTCCCCAAGCCAACACGACGCGATGACGCAACGAATCCTCCTCAGCACCTTTGAGGAGGAAGTGCTCTTCTTCGGCAAGCCTCACAAGACGGGCGGGCAAAAGGGCCCAACTCCACAAGTCAAGGGCATCGTCCAACACGAAAAGATAGCGACCGCTCCCCCCCTCTGCCTTCCGCTCCAAGCGTACGAG
>CAYMEP010000160.1:610-3132 GCA_964389695.1 uncultured Rhodobiaceae bacterium
TTGCCTTCTCGCCCGCAGAACGCTTGTTTGCCACTCCTTTGTTCAAAAAATCCCTGTCCGCCACTCCCCCTCTGGCTATCGTCTCCCGCGCGCGCGCCGACAGGGACGGACAAACCTCAGGCAAGTCCCGTTCTGCTGCATGCCTCAAGCGAAAGTCCGCATAACCCTCGCGCGAGCAGGCATAGACAAACCCCTGACGCGCGGCAGTCTGGAAGGTGTAGCAATTCAAGAGGCTTTTCATAAAAACTTCCTTGTCAGGAGAATAAGAACTTTGTTAGTTTGCAATCTTCAACGTGTCAGTCAACGCTGTCACGATAGCAAAGTCTATAGCAAAGTCTCATGGATCCGACAAAGCAACGCACGCTCTCGATCATCAAACCCGACGCGACACGACGCAACCTGACGGGTTCTGTCGTCGCCATGCTGGAGGCGGGGGGATTGCGCGTCGTTGCCCAAAGGCGCTTGCGTCTGAGCGAGGGGCAGGCGCGCGCTTTCTACGCTGTTCACAAGGATCGTCCTTTTTACGAATCGTTGGTAGCGTTCATGACTTCCGAGCCTGTCGTCGTGCAGGTCTTAGAGGGAGAGGATGCGGTCAAGAAGAACCGCGAGATCATGGGAGCGACCGATCCGAAGGAAGCGACTGAGGGTACGATTCGCGCGACCTTGGGGATGTCGCTTGAGGCGAACTCTGTGCACGGCTCCGATTCGCCCGAGAATGCCGAGAAGGAGATCGCTTTCTTCTTTGCAAGCTACGAGCTCCTCGACTAGGGAGCTGCCAAAATATCGTTCACCGAGAGGGGATTGCCGTTGCTGCCATCGAACGATATTTCGATGGCGAAGGCTATCCGATCTGTGCCTGTAACAGGATCGTTGTCGTAGGCGTTTCGGATGGTGATCTTGTCGACGATGCCGTCGTCGGGTCGTTTGTCAAGACTGATGACAAGATCATCGGCGACTCTGCTGAAGATAGATGCATCGAAATCGTCTTCTTGGTAAAGAGCACCTTGGAAGATCAAGGACATGAGATTGTCTCCTGGTGAGGCGATGTCTTCGATGATGTCCGATCCGTGCTCAGCTTTGAAGATGTAGGTATCCGCTCCTGTTTTGCCTCGGAGGGTGTCGTCTCCAATTCCTCCCTCTAGGCTGTCGTCACCTGCGCCGCCGTCAAGCTCGTCTATGCCCGTCCCACCTTGGAGAATGTCTGCGCCGTCTCCTCCCATCAGGACGTCGTTGTCGTGTCCGCCTTGGAGCGTATCTTTACCTTTGCCGCCCTCAAGTCTATCGGAGCCCCATCCGCCCAAAAAGAAGTTGTCGCTGTCGTTGCCCGTGAGCCAGTCGTCGTACCCTGACCCGATGATCTCTTCGACTTCGCTGATGGTATCCCCTACGGCTTCGTTCTTGTTTGCGTTAAAGCCGTTCGTCCCGTCAAAGTCTTGTTGCGCTACCGTTTGCGAGAGATCAACCCTGACCCCTTTGAACGCCTCGAAATAGTAGATTCTGTCTTTACCCTCTCCGCCGTCCAGGATGTCTGCCCCTGTGCCTCCCAAGATAAGGTCGTTGCCTATGCCTCCGTAAAGTTTGTCGTCACCTGTGCCGCCATCGATGAAATCGTCACCCGCATCCCCTTTGATGGTATCGTCGTTCCCGCCGCCGTAGAGGAAATCGTTGCCCCCACCGCCGATCAGGGTGTCCTTGCCCGCTTTCCCCTCAAGGCGGTCGTCACCTGCGCCGCCGTCAAGCTCGTCGTCGCCCCCGCCGCCGATTAGAATATCTTTCCCCGTCCCGCCATCCAGATTGTCGTTGTCTGCACCGCCATCAAGCTCGTCGTTGCCCTCACCGCCGACCAAGATGTCTTTACCCGTACCGCCAACCAAGATGTCTTTCTCCGTGCCGCCGTAAAGCTCGTCGTCGTCCGCACCGCCATCAAGGATATCGTCTCCCTCGCCGCCTCTCAGGATGTCCTTGCCCGTGCCGCCCTCCAGACGATCGGCTTCCGCACCGCCGTCAAGCGTGTCGTTGCCCGCCTCTCCGTACAGGTCGTTGTTGCCCGCACCACCCTCAAGGATATCGTCTCCCTCGCCGCCGTAAAGGTCGTCCGAGCCTTCACCACCTTGAAGCGTGTCTGCCCCGCCGCCGCCCTCAAGGCGGTCATGCCCGTCGCCGCCCACAAGCAGATTCTTGTTGCCGTCGCCCATGAGCCAGTCGTTGTGCGCTGACCCGACGATGTTTTCTATGTTGGCAAGTGTGTCTCCAATGGCTTCGTTGCGATTGGAACTCAGAAAGCTCTCCCCATCGGGGCTCAAGATGCCTATTCGTCTAAAGTCTTCTTGCCCATCTTGTCGATCGAGGTCCACTTTGACCCCTTCGTTGGCGGTACTATAATCGGCAGAATCTGTTCCCTCGCCGCCATCGAGGGCGTCCGCACCTTTGCCGCCCCGTAGCGTGTCGTCGCCCGCGCCGCCGTCAAGCGTGTCCCTTCCCTCACCACCGTCAAGCGTGTCTTTACCCGCCCCCCCCTGAAG
>CAYMEP010000161.1:0-3111 GCA_964389695.1 uncultured Rhodobiaceae bacterium
TTTCGTCGTCCCTCATCATAGATGAATTCAACTTTTTCTTCTTTAGAGCCATAAAGAATTATATCTTGTATGTTTTTATCTAGTTTCTTCCAGGGTATTGAGGTTTTAAAATTAAAATGCTGAGCAAGGCAAAATATTGTTTGTGTATAATAGACCGAAGAAGACCCTGTTTTTGTCCAAGGAGTAATGGCTCCTTCGTCGAGAGATCTTGTATTAACAGGAATAACGGCTTCTGGGTTAATAAAGGATTCTATAACTAAGCCATCACAATCTGGTCAAGCACCATAAGGGTTATTGAAAGAAAAAATACGAGGTTCAATTTCATCAATACTAAAACCTGAAACAGGACAAGAAAAATGTGAAGAAAAAGTGATTTTCTCTGCTGTTTCGTCAGCAATTTCTGCAATAACGATTCCATCTGTCAGTTGAAGCGCTGTTTCCAGACTGTCAGCGAGTCTATTTCCAAGGTTTTCTTTAATAATGAGCCTATCTACGACAACTTCTATATTATGTTTTTGATTTTTATTTAATGTAGGAATATCAGGAAACTCACAAAACGTCCCATTTACTTTGAATCTTTGGAATCCTTGTTTTTGTAGGTCTGTAAAAAGTTGTTTATATTCTCCTTTTCTTCCTCTGATAATGGGAGCAAGAAGATAGACTTTTGTTCCTAGAGTCATGTCTAGCAAGCGGTCAACCATTTGTGTGACTGTTTGACTTTCAATAGGCAAGCCTGTTGCGGGAGAATAAGGAATACCTACTCTAGAAAAGAGAAGCCTCATATAATCATATATTTCAGTCACGGTAGCGACAGTTGATCTAGGGTTTCGTGAGGTAGTTTTTTGTTCTATCGATATTGCAGGTGATAGACCTTCTATTAGCTCGACATCTGGTTTTTGCATCATTTCTAAGAATTGCCTAGCATAGGCAGAAAGACTTTCTACATAACGCCTTTGTCCTTCTGCATAGATTGTATCGAAGGCAAGAGAGCTTTTTCCTGACCCTGAAACGCCTGTAATCACAATCAATTTATCTCGTGGGAGTGTTAAAGATACGTTCTTAAGGTTGTGTTCTTTAGCTCCAACAATGGTGATTATATTATTTTGGGTGGTTTTTGGCATGTTATCTTTCTTCTGATATATTTTTATATCTTTATATTGTATATAATACAAAAAAATCTCATTATATAATAGCCGAAATTGTTTACTTTTGTTACAGTGAAGGCAATCAAGGAGGAGGTTATTATGGCAGGAAGTGTTAATAAGGTAACGCTGGTTGGTAATTTAGGAGCCGACCCAGAAATTAGGAATACAAAAGATGGGCGTCCTATTGCTAACTTAAGTATTGCGACTGGAGAAAGCTGGAAAGATAAAAACACTGGTGAACGGCGTGAAAAAACAGAATGGCATAGAGTTGTTATCTTTAACGAAGGTCTTGTGCGTATTGTTGAACAATATCTTAAAAAAGGATCTAAAGTGTATTTAGAAGGTCAATTACAGACACGTAAATGGCAAGATGAGCAGGGACAAGATCGTTACACTACAGAAGTTGTATTGCAGGGGTTTAATAGTAATTTGACTATGCTGGATGCACGTGGTTCTGGTGATATGGATTCTAACGAATTTAGTCGTGAGACGTCTACTCCTTCACCCGCAAGTTCTGGTATGGATGATGATATTCCTTTTTAGACTATCTAACGAATCAGAACACAACTTGGCTAAGTTTCTATAGAACAATAAAGGTATTCTTGTGACATCAGACGATGATATAAATGAAGAAAATTCAACAAGTGAAAATGAAATAGTTGCAGAACAGGGTAATGGTAACATGAAACCACCTTCTTCTGCTGATGCTGCATCATCGGAATTTGATATTAGTCCCATTAGCATTGAAGCAGAGATGAAAACTTCTTATCTCGATTATGCAATGAGTGTTATTGTTAGTCGTGCTTTGCCAGATGTTCGTGATGGGATGAAGCCTGTTCATCGACGTATTTTATATTCTATGCATGAAAATGGTTATGACTTTAATAAACCATACCGTAAATCTGCAAGGGTGGTTGGTGATGTGATTGGTAAGTACCACCCTCATGGGGATCAATCTATCTATGATGCTCTTGTTCGTATGGCACAAGATTTTTCTATGAGGTTACCTTTGCTAGATGGGCAAGGGAATTTTGGTTCAGTTGATGGTGATTCTCCTGCGGCGATGCGTTACACAGAAGTGCGTATGGCAAAGACGGCGCATTATTTGTTAAAAGATATTGAAAAAGGTACTGTTGGATTTCAAGATAATTATGATGGTAGTGAACAAGAGCCAGTTGTTTTACCTGCTCGATTTCCTAATATATTAGTTAATGGAGCAAGTGGTATTGCAGTTGGTATGGCAACGAATATTCCACCGCATAATTTAGGGGAAATTATTAATGCAACGTTAAAAATCATAAGTACACCTGAGGTGACAGATGAAGAATTGCATAAAATTGTTCCTGGGCCTGACTTTCCGACAGGAGGAAAAATTCTAGGATTACAAGGGGTTTATTCAGCTTGTTTGACAGGTCGTGGTTCTATTATGATGCGTTGTACTGCCAATATTGATGAAATTCGTAAAGACCGTTTTGCTATCATTATTACTGAAATCCCTTATCAGGTAAATAAGACAAGCTTGATTGAAAGAATTGCAGGCCTTGTGCGTGATAAAACGATTGAAGGTATCTCTGATATAAGGGATGAATCAGACCGTGATGGCATGAGAATCGTTGTTGAATTGAAACGTGATTCTGTTGGTGAAGTGGTCTTAAATCAGCTTTATCGTTATTCTTCTTTACAGACAAGTTTTGGTGCAAATATGTTGGCGTTAAATTCTGGTATGCCAGAATTAATGAATTTAAAGACGATGTTAACGTATTTTATTCGTTTTCGTGAAGTTGTTATTGCGAAGAGGACGAAATTTAATTTAAATAAAGCACGTGATCGGGCTCATATTCTTGTGGGTCTTATCATTGCAGTGAATAATATAGATGAAGTGATTGCTTTGATTCGTAAAGCACCTACACCACAGGTTGCTAGAGAAGAGCTTCTGAAACGAGCTTGGGCAGCAAGAGATGTAGAG
>CAYMEP010000162.1:0-3094 GCA_964389695.1 uncultured Rhodobiaceae bacterium
AGATTTAAGGCATATTCCCGTGCTTCTCTTGTAATCTTTCCATGCGAATACAATTGCTCAACCAGCCTGCGGTTCGCCGGAATCTGTTTGAGTGTGTAGCTATGTTTTTCTGTATCCATAAATTTACTTAAGTAATTTCTAAAACTCTAACCGTTGATAAGTATAAACAAATACTAGGTATAAAAAAGATAATTGTTTACAACAAATTTCAAACAAGGATTTGAATACACAATTAGTACGGCACTTTAATAGCCTTGATTAAAAATGCTTCATAGCCAATAATATGTTTATGGTAGATATAAAATAAATGCCCTATTTAAATGCGATTTCAAAACGTCGAGATGAAGATCTGTATCGACAATTATCTTCTGTTGACCTATCTGGTGATACGAGGTTTTTAATATACCAAGGTAAAACATATATTAACTTTTCTAGCAATGATTATATGGGGTTACGTCAGCATCCACAACTGATTGAGCGAGCAAAAGAATGGATGTCTCATTATGGTACAGGGGTTGGAGCCTCTCGGCTTGCAACAGGAAACATCCTAGAATATGAATCCTTAGAGCAAAAAATTGCTGACTGGAAAGGTTTTGAGGCTGCTTTGATTATGAATTCTGGGTTTCAGTGCAATGTGAGTATTTTACCAGCTCTTTTTGATAAAAAAACGTTAAAGCAAGAACCTATTATATTTAGTGATAAGTTAATTCATGCGAGTATGCATGCGGGGTGTAAGGCGGCTAATGTGAAACAGATACGGTTTCGTCATAATGATATGGAGCATTTATCGTCTTTGCTAGAGAAATATGCAACTTCTTCTCAGCCTATATTTATCCTTACAGAGAGTGTTTTTAGTATGGATGGAGACATTGCTCCCTTAGAGGTTTTATATGCCCTGAGAGACAAATATAAGGCAATGTTGATTGTTGATGAGGCTCATGCTTGTGGTGTTTTTGGGGAGTATGGTGAAGGTTTAGCGAGTAAAGCGGATGTTGTTATTGGTACTTTTGGGAAGGCAATGGGGTGTTTTGGGGCTTATGTGACCTGTTCTAAGGTAATAAAGGAATACCTTATTAATATGTGTGGTGGAATCATTTATTCTACAGGTTTGCCGCCTGCTGTTTTAGGGGCTATAGACGCTAGCATAGACGTAATTAAAAGCCTTGAAAAAGATAGGCAGCACATTGTTTATATTGGAAAAATTCTTAAAAATGGTTTAAGATGCATGGGGTTTGATTATGGACAGTCAGATAGTCAAATAATTCCTCTTATGCTTCAAAGTGCAGAACAAGCAGTGATGGTAAGTAAAAAATTAAAAGAGAGTGGTATTTGGGCAACTGCCATTCGTCCTCCCACTGTTCCTATTAGTCGTATTCGGTTTACACTTTCTGCACAACATACAGAAGATGATATTAATAAATTGCTTATGGTCTTAAAAAAGGTAAATCTATGAAAAAACTTATATTTGTTCATGGGTGGGGGTTTGATTCTCGTATATGGCGCTCTGTATTAGAATATCTTCCTACAGATACACTCTATGAATGTCTTGATTTAGGATTTATGGGAGAGTCAACATTAGAATGTGAATTCCCAGAAGAATGTGTATTTGTTGGACACTCCTTAGGTGTTTTATGGTGTCTTAAGAATTTTCCACAGATGGCAGGTCTTGTTGCGATTAACGGTTTTGATTGTTTCTTTCGTCATACTTTGATAGAACCGATGGTAAAAATGCAAGAAAATTTGCAAAATAATCTACAGATGCAAATGAGTAGCTTTTATAGACAGGTAGGTACAAAATTACCTAAAGATATTTCCTTTGATAAGGATCGTCTTGTGGAAGGGTTAAATTGGTTAATTACATGGGATGCAGAGATAGAACATAAGATGGCCAAATATCCAATAACTGCTTTAGTAGCTCGCAATGATAAAATTACGTCAGCACAGATGTCTGAAGCCATTTGGTCTAAAGATACACTGATTTGGCATGAAAATGGTGGACATGTACTTCCTCTCGTTCAACCAGGTTTTTGTGCAGAAAAAATTCAAAGTATGATAAATGCTCTCTAATCGTAAGAAACGTATAACAAGTCACTTTAGTCGTTACTCTTCTTCTTACCAAGAGGATGCAAGACTACAGAAAAAAATTGCTGAAAAGCTCGCTAGCTTCTTACCAGAATTACCCCCTTCTCCACGAATTTTAGAAATTGGTTGTGGTACAGGGTTTTTAACAAATTGTTTATTTCAAAAATACCCAGAAGGTTCTTTTGATATTACAGATATTTCTGAGGTTATGGTTCAATTTTGTCAAAAAGAGACTTCATATAAACAGGCAAATTATTTTGTAATGGATGGTGAATCTTTTCAAAATGAACAAAGGTTATTAAAAAAATATGATTTAATCGTTACTTCTATGGTTGCTCAATGGTTTGATAATCCAATAGATAGTTTACGTTCTTTAACGAGTCTTGGTCCTCTTTATTATGCAAGTATTGGGTCTTTATGTTTTCAAGAGTGGAAATCATGTTTAGATATAAATTCTTTGTCAAATGGCATGTTAACAGTAGGAAACTGGCAAGGTGTAATAGAAGAGGAATTCATAAAAAAGAATTATGGTGATGCTATGGGGTTCTTAAAATCTTTAAAACAAACAGGGGTTTCTATGCCTCGTCAAGATTATACCCAGCTGACAAGTAAAGAGTTACGTTCTGTAATGGATTTATTTAATAAAAATTATAAAGGTGTTGTCAATTGGCATATTGTTTATGGACATCTTAAAGCTGAGACAAACCATTCATAATGCCTTCATATCCCTGATCTAATTGTGCCTGTGTGATACAATAAGGTGGCATCATATAAATTGTAGAGCCGATAGGACGAATATTTAGTCCTTGTTTTAAATAGTATTTTCGTAATGTTTCACTTTGAATACTTTTATAACCATCTATATCAGGTAAATTAAAAGCAAGGATAGACCCCATACAACGTGGTTTTGTGATAAGTTTATGTTGTTTGAAGTGCGCTAAAAACTGTTGATGTGATTTTTCAATTTTAGCAATTTTATTGAGTGTTTTTTCTTGTTCAAAAATATTTAAAG
>CAYMEP010000163.1:0-432 GCA_964389695.1 uncultured Rhodobiaceae bacterium
GTCTGAACAGAAGGAAGCTGAAAGGAAACAGAATATCCCTCCTGATCTACTAGGCGCTCCAGCTCCTGAGTTCCAAGTGATCCTCCCGCAAAAGAAATCCTAGTTGACATTCGAGGATCATCAATTCCTAAGAGAGGAGAGAGAAGTCTTTCTTGAAGCATACTAACTCCAAGGGCTTCTGTATGTTTCAATTGTTCTTTCATATTAGCAAAACGAAGAGTATACCATTGACGACTCCCAAGATACATTCCTACAGTATCCTGTGCTTCTTTTTCATATAGTCCTTTTTGTATTTCGATCCCTCCTTCCTGAATCTTCTGGAGAAAGTCAGAATGAGAGTAGCCGTTCAAATCCTTTATAGCACGATTGTAAGAAAGTATCTGAATCTCTGTCTCTGGGAAGATCACAGCTGGAAAAAAAGAAACACCTTTG
>CAYMEP010000163.1:442-3092 GCA_964389695.1 uncultured Rhodobiaceae bacterium
AAGATATGTCTGAGCCAGATAACCTGCTAAAAGCAGATGGAAAAAAAGAAACAACGTTGTTTCTTGAGTCTTCTATTTTTTCAAAAGAATTTTGAAACAATGAGGAAGCAGAAGCAGCTCGATGATGCCCATCAGCTATGTATAGGCAAGAAAGACCAGACAAGTATTCTTGGATTTGAGCAGAATGATCCTGAGCTCTGATCCGATAGAACAGATGACGAACCCTGTCTTCCGTATGAAGATCATACAGGGGTTGGTTTTGAGAGGCATATTGGTTCAGAAAATTGCTAAGATCGAAAGCCTGCTTTTGTCGGTAAAGAAGAGCTACTAGGCCGCAATAAGCTCGTGTATAATAGATATGAGAATATCGATCCTTTTCTTTGTCCGGACGGGTAAGCTCGTGCTTTTTAATACGTTTTTCCAGATAATCCTGAGCCGAAAAAAGAGCTGTTAATCCGGTTTGGCAGTAGGAATCCTTTTGCATCCTATAAATATAAAAACAAGGCTCTTTTTCTAAAAGAAGAGCCTTGTCATCAATGAGTTTTTTTAGATTTTTCCTAGCTCGAAAATAGACTTCTTCTCCATTGAGAGAGTTTTGTTGATTGGGACTTTCAAGATCCGAGCGTATCACTCTCAAAAAAGAAAGTGGATTCCCTTGCAAAAACCTTTGCACATCTCTTTGATCAACAACATCGTATGGAGGACTGATAAGTTGTTCTATTGAATCAAGGCTAGGACGTAATCCTTGGAAGGGACGAGCTTTTATCATTTTAGAATGAAACTAGCTCCCCTAGAAGTTTTCTCATTTCTGTCACTCCATTGAGTCTATAATCTGCATGAGAATGATGTTTCCCAATCTTGATACTAAAAGAAGATTTTGGCATAGCTTCAAAAAGATGTTCGTCTGTCACATCATCCCCTGCTCCCAAGATAAAATCATAGCTCTTTCCAAGCTCTTGCATGCGGTCAAAAATATTTCCTTTGTTTACCCCTTGAAGGCGTACTTCTACTACCATTTTACCAGAAACTACTTCTAAGGGTTGATTTGCAAGAGCATTTTTGAGATGTATGATGAGCTCATTTGCTTTCCATTTTCCAAGTGTTGGATCTACTGTTCGATAATGCCAAGTAAGGGAAGCTTCTTTTTCCTCTACAAAAGAGCCAGGAGTACTCCTATTATAGTTTTCTAGGACATTTCGAATCTGCCTGTACCAAGATTTTTCCGTATGGGGAGGTATCATACTATGCCATTTCTGTTCATGAAGCCATTTAATATTTAACCCGTGTTCTGCTGAAAAAATTAGGTTTAGCTTTCCAAGCCAGTCTACAATATCTTTCCTTTCTCTTCCTGTAACAATCGCAACTTCTGTATTGGGAAGCTGAGTCAATTTTTGTAAAAGATCAAGAAGTTGTGCGTCTGGAGCTGCCTGCATTGGGAGGCTCGTAATTTCATGAAGGGTTCCATCATAATCAAGAAGAATCAATCGGCGAGAAGAATTAGCAAAGCTCTTGAATATCCTAGCCCGATGAGATTCTGAAAGATATACAGTATGATCTTCCGATTCTACTGTATCTACATTGGAAAGTTTAGTGATAAAAAAATCCGACCAGTGATAGACATCATTTCGAGAAATTCGTCTATACATTGCAGTCATTCTCTGCTTTTTCTCTTCTTCATTCATCTGAAGAGCTTCTTCAATAGCAAGACAAATTTCATTTGGATTTCTTGGATTGATGAGAAGTGCCTCACTCAACTCATGAGCTGCCCCTGCCCTTTCACTTAAAATTAACACCCCAGTATCTTTCTTCACAGCAACATACTCTTTCGCGACAAGGTTCATTCCATCAAAATAAGGAGTCACTAGAGCTATATCTGCACATTCATAAAAACGTATTAAGCTCCTTAATGGAAGAGAACGATACAAAAAGCGAATAGGAGAAAGAGTCTGATGCTCATATGATTCCTCTATTTCTTCTATCATAACCTCCACCTCGTATTTGAGCTTCTGATAGTCTAAAATCTCTGTTCGTGAAGGAACTGCTATTTGGATCATAACGATTTTTTCTGAAAGATTCGGGTTTCGTTGCAAAAATTTACGATAGGCACGAAGACGATCTAAAATCCCTTTTGTATAATCCAGTCGATCTACACTAAGTATGAGCTTTCTTTCTCGAATCATATAATGGAGTGTTCTCTGTTCTTCTTCTGGAGAGGGGAGTGTCACAGTCTTTCGTATTTTTTTTTTTTTTTTGCTGATAGGAAAAGTTCCCATATGAACCGTATGAGTATCAAGTTGAATACTATCAAACGCAGGCTCAATCCCAAGTATATGAAGAACGCTTGAAGCAAAATGACGCTGATAGCTAAAGGTCTGAAGCCCTACAAGGGTAGAACCAAGAATTCCCTGAAGAAGCTCTTCCCTATAAGGAAGCGAGCGAAAGACCTCAGAAGAAGGAAAAGGAGTATGAAGGAAAAAACCAATTCTCAACTCAGGAAATGCTTTCCTAAGCATAGCTGGAAGGAGCATCAGCTGGTAATCGTGTATCCATACTATATCTTCCGTGCTAAAATTTTTCACTACCTCGGCTATTTTTTCAGAAAAAATTCGATTTACTTCAATATATGCTATATAATCGCGTTCGTTATAAT
>CAYMEP010000164.1:0-3090 GCA_964389695.1 uncultured Rhodobiaceae bacterium
AATAAGCTTATAGATTTTATAATTTGTGTCTAAGACAATCTCCTGTCCCCATTCAAAAGTTAAGTCAATTTTTAACTCATCACGTTTATGTTCTTTATGTGTAACCTGAATAGCCTCACCATTTGTCTGTTGTTGGAATTTCACCAATTTGAGAATTTCTTTAGGCATAATGAACGTTGTGTCTTTCAGCATATCATTATGGTGGTAAACAGGCGTGTCATTTAATACGAATTGTATATCATTAGCTTTAGCATACGTTATATTTATACCATTTGGAGTATTATATTCGTACCACCAATTGTTACTAATAATGATAGGGGACAAGCCTTGTTCTTTGAAGGCTTCAATGTGTTTTGTTAATTCAGAAAAATAATGTTCTTGATCCTTAATTTCTATAATTTCTAATCGTTCTTCTTGTTCAATTATTTTGTTAATAGACTGCGAAACTAGAATATCTCTTATATTGTTTATGTAATATATACTAGAGTCGTAAGTTGTTGTCTGGTGATAAGGTACATGAACACAGGATTCTCTCTGTATAGTATATTGTTCAACTGTAGATTCGAAATCTTCTTCAACAAATTCTATTTTACCAAATAAATTATAAGGAAATTTATTTTTTTCTGTAAATATGGGTATAATATCCTGAACACATTCTGCAAGTATGCCTTCTGAAACAGGAGCTTCTTTTATCATCTTTGTTTTTATTTCTTGGATGTATTTTATCAAATCCTCAAAACGGGCAATGATGTTATTTTTTTGTTTGTCGAATTCTTCAGGATCTTCTTTTGTCTCACGTATAAGATTATAAATACGCTTATAATCTGAAATTTTCTCTGGCTCTAGATCTTTCCATTTGTTTACCATCTTTTCAATATTACTCTGTATATGCTCTAGCTTTGGGGTTTTCTCTAATAAGCTACTATAACCCAACTCCCAATCACCATCTGTTGAAGGTATATCGCAGAACAGAACACTCGCAAGCAAATCATCTTCTAACAATCTGCTAGAATCAGTACCACATGTAGTACGTGGCACATTCAATCGATGATTTGCTGTTAAGCTTTCTATAATTTCAGTAAACCTCTCCAATGGCTTATACAGATACATCCCGCTTTTATCACCCATTTTTTGTCTTAAAATAGATGGGCAATAAACCCAATAGTATGAGTGATTATATACCTTAATAAACTTTCTTATAGCGTCAGTGTATACATAATTTTTTTCATCTTTTATGATCTTTTTTACCAGAAAATTGACAATCATAAATTGTATATCTTGATTATAAGATTGGGTCATTTCTTGTAAAAAAGTAGGTAAATCAAGAGGTGTAGACTTATAAGTCTCCCATAAATTGACCGCATCCTCTTGATTGAGATTTATTGTTAATGCAGACATAAAACTTTGATTATCGTAATCACGGTTACCAAAACCATTTTTCTTAATGATTTCTAAAGTCACCTCTATGCCTTCTCTATTGTTATTTAATACGCATTGTGCATATGATATATACAGTTGCTGTATGTAAAATTTAGAAATAGATGTTCTTGTTTGAAAATCTTCAAAGGTCTCTAATAATGTTGCCGTTGCCGTTGGGTGGTTACCTTTCTTGCAAGAAATTCAAAGAAAGATTAGGCATGCGGGCATGCCCTTGAGCCTTCGGGGTTAGGTGAAGCATCTCTGGCCGATAGTGGTTTGTGATACCATTCATTATAAGGCGCATTTTTCTCGGTTATCTATTGATTCGTTTATCAAAACTTTTAAATTTATCGAGGCTGTCAAAAACGATAGCCATCGTGAGTTTATATTTAATTTTTCTAAAGAATTATTAAGGAAGGTCTATTAATAAGGGTGGTGTGCACCTTCTTCTGTTATTGGAGGCGTAACAGGGTGGTTTGTTAAATACTCAATGCTACGGTGGAGGTCACGTATTAAAAGATCAATGAGGTTGCGACTAACACCTTGGCGGACAAGAACACGTTGTATTACTGTCTCCTCAAGATTTTTAGGTAAAGAATAGGCGGGCACTTGCCAGCCATATTTACGTAATTGGTCGCCTAAATCATATAAAGTGTAATCTTTATTATCGTTCTTCGCCCACGAAACCGCAGGAATACCCGTTTTTTCATTGCCATCAAATAAAATATCGAATGAGTCTATTTTACCTAATACTTTAGCGAGATATTGGGCATTGTTATAACAAGTCATGTGGATTTTCTTGTAACCCTCTTTGCCAAGGCGTAGAAAATTATAATATTGAGCGACCACTTGTCCTCCAGGACGAGAAAAGTTAAGAGAGAAAGTAGGCATGTTCCCTCCAAGATAGTTCACATTAAAAATCAGATCTTCTGGTAGGTCATCCGTATTTCTCCATACTATCCAGCCGACACCAAGAGGTGATAAACCAAATTTATGCCCAGAGCTGTTAATCGATTTTACACGTGGAAGCCTAAAGTCCCATGCCAAATCTGGTGCACAGAAAGGAGCCAAAAATCCGCCGCTCGCAGCATCAACATGAATCGGAATGTCTAGCCCAGTTTCTTCCATAAGTTTATCTAATGTTTCAGAGATTTCTTTCACATTTTCGTATTGGCACGTATAAGTTACCCCTAATGTAGGAATAACACCAATCGTGTTTTCGTCACAATAGTTCACAATCTCCTTCCCGGTGATAGAAATACGATCTCTTTCTACAGGAATTTCTCGTATTTCAATATCAAAATAACGGGCAAACTTTAACCAGCAAATGTGAACAGCACCGCAAACTAAATTTGGTTTATCAGTCGGCTTTCCCGCTTCTTGACGTTTTTGACGCCATTTCCATTTCATTGCGAGCCCACCAAGCATTACGGCTTCACTCGATCCAGTTGTTGAACATCCTATCGTGTTTTTAGGGTCTGGGGCATTCCAAAGGTCAGATAGCATATTGATACAACGTGCTTCTATTGCTGTTGTTTGTGGATATCCATCACGATCAACCATATTCTTATCAATAGATAACTCCATAAGATCTTGAACTTCAGGTTCAGACCACGTTTGGCAGAAAGTTGCTAAATTTTGCCGTGGATTTCTGTCAAGTAATAATTCATC
>CAYMEP010000165.1:0-3090 GCA_964389695.1 uncultured Rhodobiaceae bacterium
TCGAAGAATGGGGTATGACAGGTGTGATGGCACTGGGGTCAGGTTTGGCATGGGATTTACGCAAAGCACAACCTTACGAATCTTATGCAGACTTTGATTTTGATATTCCTATTGGTAAAAATGGAGATTGTTACGATCGTTATTTGTGTCGTGTGGAGGAATGTCGTCAATCAGTGCGTATCATGAAACAGGTCATTGAAAATATGCCTAAGGGAGAGGTATCTTCGCTTGATGGTAAAATCGTGCCACCGAAGCGAGCAGATATGAAACAATCTATGGAAGCATTAATTCATCACTTTAAACTTTATACAGAAGGGTATCACGTTCCGGCGGGAGAGGTTTATCGTGCGGTTGAGGCACCAAAAGGTGAATTTGGGGTTTATCTTGTTTCTGATGGATCTAATAAACCATACCGTTGTAAGATAAGAGCACCAGGGTTTGCACATTTACAGGCCTTAGATTATTTATCCCGTGATCATATGTTGGCTGATGTGTCAGCCATTTTAGGGTCGCTGGATATTGTTTTTGGAGAAATTGATCGATGAGTATACGTCGTGTTGACACTCAACAGCCAGAGAACTTTATTTTTACAGTAGAGAATAAAAAGTGGGCAAAAGCACAGATTACGAAATACCCTAAAGGGCGTAAGGCGAGTGCAATTATTTCTTTGCTTTGGCAAGCGCAAAAACAGACGGGAGGCTGGTTGCCTGAACCTGCTATTCGATATGTAGCAGATTTATTGGGTATGTCTTATATGCGTGCCTTAGAAGTGGCGAGCTTTTATACGATGTTTAATCTTTCTCCGGTAGGAAAACACTTTGTACAGCTTTGTGGTACTACGCCTTGTTGGTTAAGAGGTGCTGAGGAATTGAAAGAGGTGTGCAAAAAGTATATTGGTGAAGAAAAGAAAATAAGTGAAGATGGACAACTTTCTTGGCAAGAGGTTGAATGTTTAGGGGCATGTGTGAATGCACCAATGGTGCAAATCAATGATGACTTTTATGAAGATTTAACCCCGGAGCGTTTGGAAACATTATTGTCAGAATTACGACAAGATAAGCCTGTTAAAACAGGACCCCAGAATCACCGTAAATCTTCTGAACCAGAATCTGGTCAAACAGTACTTAAATCTAATCAGGTGGATAAGTGATGTTACAAGATAATGATCGTATTTTTACTAATATTTATGGGTTGCTGGGCGCAGATTTGAAATCTGCGAAAAAGCGTGGGGATTGGTCTGAAACAAAAAAGCTTGTTGGTAAAGGGCGAGATTGGATTATCAATGAAATGAAAAGCTCTGGTTTGCGAGGTAGGGGTGGTGCTGGTTTTCCGACGGGGTTAAAGTGGTCTTTTATGCCAAAAGAAAATGATGGTCGTCCACATTATCTAGTTGTTAATGCTGATGAATCAGAGCCAGGAACTTGTAAAGATAGAGATATTTTACGCCATGAACCGCATAAATTGCTTGAAGGATGTGTCTTGGCTGGGCGTGCCATGGGAGCACATACAGCATATATTTATGTTAGAGGTGAGTTTATTCGTGAAAGAGAAGCATTACAAATAGCGATTGATGAAGCCTATGCTGCAGGGTTGTTGGGTAAGAAAGGTGGAGGTTCTGACTGGAGCTTCGATATTTATGTGCATCATGGAGCAGGCGCTTATATTTGTGGAGAAGAGACTGCCTTGCTTGAAAGTCTTGAGGGAAAAAAAGGTATGCCGCGCTTAAAGCCACCATTCCCAGCGAATATGGGGTTATATGGTTGTCCTACCACTGTTAATAATGTAGAAAGCATTGCGGTTGCGTCAACGATACTCAGACGGGGTGCTAATTGGTTTAATGCTCTTGGGCGTGAGCGTAATGAAGGTACAAAGTTATTTTGTATTTCTGGTCATGTGAATCAGCCATGTAATGTAGAAGAAGAGATGGGAATTCCTTTAAAAGAGTTAATCGAAAAACATGCTGGTGGTGTAAGAGGTGGGTGGAAGAACCTTTTAGCTGTGATTCCTGGTGGAGCTTCTGTGCCTTTATTGCCAAAGGAGATATGTGATACCGTATTGATGGATTTTGATTCTCTTAAAGAGGTGCAGTCTGGTTTAGGGACAGCAGCTGTGATTGTGATGGATAAATCTACTGATATTATTAAAGCGATTGCTCGTTTGTCATATTTTTATAAGCATGAGTCTTGTGGGCAATGTACACCTTGTCGTGAAGGAACTGGTTGGATGTGGCGTGTTATGGAGCGTTTAGCTTCTGGTCAGGCACAGCTAAAAGAGATCGATACTTTATTGCAGGTTACGAAGCAAATTGAAGGTCATACAATTTGTGCATTAGGAGATGCAGCTGCTTGGCCTATACAAGGTTTAATACGGCATTTCCGGCCTTTGATTGAAGCTAGATTAGAAGGAAAAGTCTAATGAGTGAGATGATAAAAATCATAGTTGATGATGTCGAACTTGAAGTTGAAGCGGGAATGAGTGTTTTACAAGCCTGTGAAGAATCAGGTGCAGAAATCCCACGTTTTTGTTATCATGAACGCCTTTCTGTGGCAGGTAATTGTCGTATGTGCTTGGTCAATGTGGAGGGTGCTCCTAAACCGATTGCTAGTTGTGCAGCATCGATTGCTCCGAATATGAAAATAGATACAAAGTCAGAAGCTGTACAAGAGGCACGTAAGGGGGTTATGGAGTTTTTACTGATAAACCATCCTTTAGATTGTCCAATATGTGACCAAGGTGGAGAATGTGACTTGCAGGATCAAGCTTTGGGTTATGGTAAAGACGAAAGTCGTTTTATTGAGCCAAAACGTGCGGTTGAAGATAAAAATATGGGACCATTGGTGAAAACGATTATGAGTCGTTGCATCCATTGTACACGTTGTGTTCGTTTTGTGACAGAGGTCGCAGGTGTGTCAGAAATCGGGGCGACTGGACGTGGAGAAGATATGGAAATCACAACTTACTTGGAGGCATCTTTGTCGTCTGAATTATCAGGGAATGTTATTGATTTATGTCCAGTTGGTGCTTTAACCTCTAAACCCTATGCGTTTACGGCACGTCCTTGGGAATTGAAGAAAACTGATAGTATAGACA
>CAYMEP010000166.1:0-3076 GCA_964389695.1 uncultured Rhodobiaceae bacterium
TTGCAACACCGGACATGATGCCTTTGGTTGGACGTTTGGGACAAATACTTGGTCCCCGTAATTTGATGCCAAACCCTAAGGTTGGTACAGTGACGGTAGACGTGGCAGATGCTGTGAAAGCGGCAAAAGGAGGAGAACTTCAGTTTCGTGTTGAAAAGGCTGGGATTGTACAAGCGGGGGTAGGAAAGGCAAGTTTTTCTGAAGCAGATATTGATGAAAACGTAAAATCTTTTTTAAAGGCTGTGCAAAAAGCAAAACCTTCGGGTGCAAAGGGCACTTATGTGAAAGGTGTTGTTTTAAGCTCAACAATGGGGGTTGGGGTAAGATTAGATGTGCCGAAAGTTATAGCGGCGTTGTAGAGTTTTAGGGTGAGTTTTACCCTGAAATATCATTGTTGTTAAACAAAACGATGATACTGTCCGAGATTTTAGGTGTCTGGGTGATGAAAATCAAATAGGCTTAATTTCCTAAATGAGATGGGGAAGGTTGTGAGATAGTTATATATCGAGCCATCACTTGGAACAAAATAATTATCAAATAATAGCTTTATGCTTGTTATTTGATAATAAATAGAGCCGGTGAATGCTGCGGAAGAAGTTTCCAAAGTTTTGGCATTTATCATAATATGTAACCCTTGGTTATATGATGGAGAGAAAAAGTGGAAAGAGCGATAAAAGAACAGCTTGTTGAACAATTTTCTGATGTTTTTAAGAACTCTGGAGTTGTTGTTGTTGCGCATTATGCAGGATTGACTGTCCCGCAAATAGAAGACTTGCGTGGGCAAATGTCTGAAGCTGGTGGTGCTGTTAAGATAGTAAAGAATCGTCTGATTAAGAGGGCTCTTGCGGATACTGCAATGTCAGAAATTAGTTCACTTTTTGCAGGACCTACAGCAATTGTTTATTCAGAAGATCCAATTGCAGCGCCGAGAATTGCGGCAAAATTTTCTAAGGATAATGCAGCACTTGTGTTGCGTGGTGGTGTAATGGGTGAAATTGTTCTGGATGTGGATTCTGTGAACAATTTAGCATTGTTACCCTCTTTAGATGTGTTGCGTGCACAAATTGTGGGTCTGTTGAATGCGCCGGCAACTAAAATTGCAGGTGTAACACAAGCGCCAGCTGCTCAATTGGCAAGGGTTATGGGAGCATATGCTGCAAAGAATGAAGCGGCTTAAAAGATAAATATAATATATAAATATTGGAGAAAATAAAATGGCTGATTTAGATAAAATAGTAGATGAACTTTCAAAGTTGACAGTATTAGAAGCATCAGAGTTGTCAAAAATGTTAGAAGAAAAATGGGATGTGTCTGCTGCGGCGCCTATGGCGGTTGCAGCTGCACCAGCAGGGGCGGCAGAGGCAGCTGAAGAAAAAACAAGCTTTACAGTCTTTCTGACGGCAGCTGGTGATCAAAAAATTAACGTTATTAAAGAAGTACGTGCTATTACGGGGCTCGGGTTGAAAGATGCTAAGGATATGGTAGAAAAAGCACCGACAGAGGTGAAAGTGGATGTGCCGACTTCTGAAGCCAATGAAATAAAAGAAAAACTTGAAGCTGTAGGGGCAACGGTAGAATTAAAGTAAGTGTAAAAAACTTTTGTTTGTCTCAAAATGTCTTGCAGTGGATGTGAGGTATTAGTTATTAAATGGAATCAAGGCAAAAATGTCTAAAACAACACTGAAAAGCCTAAAATGAAGCCAAATATAGTAAGGAAATAATATGTCGAAAGCCTATGCAAGACGTAAGCCTATGCGTCATTCTTTTGGACGAATCCCGCAAGTTATGGAGATACCAAATCTGATTTCGATACAAAAACAATCTTATAATCATTTTCTGCAGATGGATGTAGATGAAGATGAACGAAAAAATGTAGGGTTGGAATCTGTTTTTAAGTCTGTCTTTCCTATTGAGGATTTTTCTGGAACGGCGATATTAGAATTTATTTCTTATGCTTTTGGGAAGCCCAAATATGACATTGAAGAATGTCAACAACGAGGCATGACTTTTTCGACGGCTTTGAAGATAAAATTGCGTCTTGTCGTTTTTGATGTTGAAGAGGATACAGGTGTCAAAACGATAAAAAATATTAAAGAGCAAGATGTATATATGGGTGATTTACCTTTGATGACGGGTAATGGTACTTTTGTTGTGAACGGTACTGAGCGTGTGGTTGTTTCTCAAATGCACAGAAGTCCAGGTGTGTTCTTTGATCATGATAATGGAAAAACACATAGTTCTGGAAAGTTACTCTTTAATGCCCGGATTATTCCTTACCGTGGTTCGTGGTTAGATTTTGAGTTTGATGCAAAAGACATATTATTTGCACGTATTGACCGTCGTCGTAAAATACCGGCAACTGTTATTTTGCATGCTCTCGATTATACGGATGAAGAGATACTTGGTTTGTTTTATAATCAAACAACGTTTACACATACAAAAGGTAAATGGGTTACAACGTTTGATGCAAAAAGTCGTCAAGGAACGAAGCCAGTATATGATATTATTGATGCCAAAACAGGTGAGGTTGTTGTGGAGGCTGGTAAAAATATTACCGCTCGTCTCGTGCGCAAGCTAGAGGAAGGTAAAGTAAAAAATATAGTTTGTGCTGTCGAAGAAATATTAGGACAGTTTTTAGCGCAAAACATTGTGAACTCGGACACAGGTGAAATTTATGCAGAAGCGGGTGCTGAAATTACTGATGAGCTATTAGAAGTATTGTTAAGTATTGGTTTAACAAAAATCACTATTTTGGATGTTTATGCAAATGATAAAGGTCCTTTTATTCGTAATACACTTTTTGCAGATAAATCATCTGATAAATTATCTGCTTTAGAAGAAATTTATCGTGTAATGCGTCCAGGAGAGCCGCCTACAGAAGAAACCGCTGAAGCTTTATTTAAAAGTCTATTTTTTGATGCTGAGCGTTATGATCTTTCAGATGTTGGCCGTGTGAAAATGAATTTACGCCTTTCTTTAGATGCAGCGGATGATGTGGGTATTCTACGAAAAGAAGATATTGTTGCTGTAATGCAAACTCTTGTTGATTTGCGTGATGGTAAAGGTAATGTTGATG
>CAYMEP010000167.1:0-3019 GCA_964389695.1 uncultured Rhodobiaceae bacterium
TGATTGTATCAATCGCTACAGAGGTTTTTTTTTTTTCTCTATCCCCAATGATTAACTCTCGTTGCCCTCGACCAATAGGAATCATGGAATCAATTGCCTTGATTCCAGTCTGAAGAGGCTCATGTACAGGCTTCCGTTCGGCAATTCCAGGGGCAAGGAGCTCCACTGGGCGAGAGTGAGGTGAATCAATCGGACCCTTTCCATCAAGAGGATGCCCCATAGGATCAATAATTCTCCCTAAGAGAGCCTCTCCGACAGGTATCTCTAAGATACGACCAAGACGCTTTATCTGAAAGCCCTCTTTCAGGCTTAGATAGTCACCTAGGACAACCACTCCAACTGAATTTTCTTCTAAGTTGAAGGCAAGCCCAAGAACTCCATTCTCGAACTCCACCATCTCATTGTACATAACATTTTCAAGCCCATATACTCTCGCTATCCCATCTCCAACAGAGAGAACCTCTCCAACCTCTGCCATATCCAATCGGGCATCAAAGCTTTGGATTTCCTTTTTGAGTACGCTTGTGATTTCGTCCGTTTTAATTTTCATAAAATTTCTCCTCGAATTTTTCTCCTGATTTTTTCCCTCGGATTCCTCGTTGAGATAAAGAAGAACGAATCCTTTCTAGGCAGCTCTGTACGCTACTATCTAGCCTAAGATCTTCAGATGTGAGAATTAGCCCACCCATAAGCTCAGGGCTCACCTTCTTTTCCAAAATGATCTCGCACCCCAGATATTTTCTCAAAGATTCCTTCAGATTCTCCTCCTCGTTTTGGGTCAATTCCCTTGCACTTCTTACGCAAACCTCTCTTCTCTTCAATCGAGAATTGATCTCTTTATGGAAGAGCCTACATATCATAGGAAGCTCGACAAACCTGTCCCTTTTGGAAAGTACTAAAAAGAAGTGAAAAAGCAAGTGATGAACCTTACCCTTGAGAGAAGAAATGATTGCATTCTTTTTATCCTCCCATGAAACGACAGGAGAGGAAAAAAACTTCCATACCTTTTCTTCCTTTTGGAATGAAGCAAGGCAGGATTGAAGCTGATCATCTATTTCCAATAAAGACAGGGTAGACCCCGCATGAGATTCTCTACTAGCAAGATCTGCTAGGGCATCTGCATAAACATAAGCCACCTTTGCTTCCGTTTGACTCATTTTTTCCTAACGCTAACCCTTGAGAGCTCTAATTCAAGCTTCCGAGCTTCCCTACATCTCGAATGGTATCTTGAATCAATCTTTGGTGATCTTCAGGGCTAAGAGAACGCTGAAGGATTTGCGATGCAGCAGTTATCGACAAATCCACAATATAATCCTGAACTTGGGCTATGGAAGCACGCTTTGCCAGCTGAATCTCCTTTTTGCTTTGCTCTAAAAAGGAAGTAGCCTCTTCTTTTGCCTCTTGAATAATCAAATCTCTTTGTTCAATAGCCTCCTCCTTACTTTGTTGGAGGATCTTCTCTCCTTCCTGCTTCAACTCATCTAACTGAGCAAGATACTCAGTTAGTTTTTTCTCAGCAGTCTCCCTAAGGGAAGAAGCCTTCGATAAATCCGAAGAAATCCGACCTTCCCTCTTCTCCAATGCTCGAGAGATTGGCTCCCATGCAAATCGATGAAGCAAGAAAAGAACTATTCCAAAAACCAAAAATGTCCAGAGCATTAGCCCTGGATCAGCTTCCAGAAGTGAAATACTTCCCCCTTTTGCTAAAAACTGAATCAAGATCTTCTACCTCTACAATCAGTTTTCAGAGCGATCTTGAATCGTTTCTGTTTTCTGTGAATGGTGAGCTTCAGAAGCAGCGAACTTCTCCAGCAAATCCTTGCTGAGATTTCCCCCTGCCAAAAACATAATCACCAAAGCAAAAAGCCCTGCTCCTTCAATCAAAGCAGCTGCAATGATCATTGAAGTTTGGATTGAACCAACGGCTTCCGGCTGGCGACTGATCCCCTCGACGGCACTCCCACCAATACGACCAATCCCAAGCCCTACTCCAAGAAGGACAAGTCCTGCTCCAAGACCAATCCCAATAAACGCAATTCCTATCATTTTTTCCTCCTAATTTTTGATTCCATATATCTTGTCATGAAAAAACTATGAGGAGAGTATTCCTGAAAGCCTTTTTAATGCAAGCTTTTTTTTAAAATCTTGCTTTTTTCCCAAAGTTTTTTATCAAATTTTTTCGTCATAAGAATGCTAGAGACCTCTTTCAATGACGGTGCATAGAAGAGCCGATAAAAAGTGCCGTTAAAAGAGTAAAGATAAATGCCTGTAAAAATGCTACCATGATCTCAAGAAAATAAATTCCAACTACTCCTGAAACTGAGGCAAAAACAATACCAGTTGCCCCTACAGCCGAGCCAAGACCTCCACTCCAGAGAGATGCACTTTGGAAAATGAATCCCAAAAGTGCCAGTATAATCACGTGTCCAGCCGTCATATTGGCAAGGAGACGAATCGTCAGAGCAAATCCTTTCGCAATTGGACTGACTACAAATTCGAGGGGCCAAAGGAGAATATAGAGGGGAAGGGGAACCCCTGAAGGAACAGCTCTCCAAAGATAAGGAAATCCTTGATAGAGAAATCCAGTAACCCAAATCATCAAAGCAGTAATCAAAGCCAATGAAAGAGTCACAGACAGATCTCCTGTTACTGTAATTCCCGGCCAGAGAGCCGCCCAGATAGAGGTTTTATGAGAAGGACTAGAGCTAGCGGTATCAGAGGTCGGAGACCCTCCAATATAGCCAGTAAACTTTTCTAGTCCTTCTCCCAAAGGAGGGAGAAGTCCCGACAAATTTAGAGATAAAATGAAAAAGAAGAGGGTTAGGATCAAACTATAAAACCATTTATGAGAAACTCCGTGCATATTTTGGTCGACAATATCCTTCCTGCACCACTGAACCAAGACCTCAATGATATGTGAAAACTTTCCACTGATCCGAAAGGGATCGGACGCGATTCTGCGAGCAGCTAGTATTAAAAGAAAAACCAATAAAAGCGAGGTGACGAACATCTGAGCACT
>CAYMEP010000168.1:0-3019 GCA_964389695.1 uncultured Rhodobiaceae bacterium
GCTCACTCCATTCCCTCTTGATTTAGAAATTTTTTCCCCATTCTCATCTAAAAATAATTCATAACTCAGACCGACTGGTGGCACTCCGCCAATAGCTTTACAAATTTTAGAAGATAATTTTACACTCTCTATGAGATCTTTCCCTGCCATTTCATAATCAACATTTAAAGCAACCCATCGCATTGCCCAATCGGCTTTCCATTGTAATTTACACGCACCACCTGTTACTTTTGTAATCACTTCCTCATGTGTATGTGGATGGACATAAGAAATTGTACCATCTTTAACATCATGTACTTTTACAGCAACCATTAACACTTTACCACTTTGAGGACAAATCGGTAAAAAGGGGCTATATGTTTTCTGACGCTCTTGCCCTAAAGTCGGCAAAATAATATTCGTCACTTTTTCTAAATTAGCGAATATTTTTAATAATGTATCATCCATACGACCTGACCTATAATATTCAGTTGCTGAAGCAAATTCATATTCAAATCCAAATTGATCCAGAAAATGACAAAGAAGAGAATTATTATGCGCTCCAAAGCTTTCATGTGTTCCAAAAGGGTCTGGTACAGATGTTAAAGGCTGCTCTAAATAAGTTTCAAGCATATCAGCATTGGGTATATTCTCTGGAACTTTACGTAAACCATCTAAGTCATCAGAAAAACAAATCAGGCGTGTTTTTACTTTTGGGGCAAGCACATGTAAAGCGTGACGTACCATATTTGTACGCGCTACTTCTCCAAATGTTCCAATATGCGGCAACCCACTAGGACCATACCCTGTCTCAAACAATATATCCTTTTGCCCTATTTTTTCTGCCCGCACCAAGATTTTTTTAGCTTCCTCAAAAACCCATGCCTTACTTTTAGAAGCATTCTCATACATGCTATTCATTATAGTCACCAATATCTAGAAAACTGAGTTTTCAAAGTAGCTTATGCAAGACTCATTAGTCAATTATTATCCATAACCATCTACACATATCGCAATCAAGGGTTGTAACTATTAAAACACTACCCACGATATGTAGATAAAAACAACAAAAGTAACTAGCGTCACTATAATAAAATATCAATCACTGAAAATAAACCTCATGCACCCGAACGATAGTGAAACTGACAATCACAAGAATAAACAAACATTATTTGGAATGCAAGACGGTAACCAGTTAGCGTTTGTTCATAAATTAGATACAAAAATTCATATTCAAACCACAACACACTCGTTAGGCAAATACTCTCCAAAAGACTCCAATCATCACCCTATGCCAAAACATGTGATTACCTCTATACTACTCATCATCACATTGACTATATTGGGTGCTATAATTTACCCCTATATTTTCAATACAATCACAATACTATTATTACTCGCCGTCATTATTTTTCATTTAACAAATTTACTAACATTTTGTTTTATACGAAACATGTCTCATCAGAGTACATATTCTCTTACAAATGAAGAACTACCTAAATATACAATATTGCTTCCTTTATTACATGAGGAAAACATGATTCATCAGTTAACCAAAGCGTTAGAGAATCTTGATTATCCACGAAACAAATTGGAGATCTTTTACCTTGTCGAGCAATCTGATAATACAACAAAAACATTTGTACAAAATCATTTGGTCAATTCTTGTCTACCCGCAAAATTAATAATTGTTCCAGAGGGCCACCCCAAAACAAAACCTCGTGCATGTAATTATGGCTTATGGCATGCAAGTGGTGAGCTATGTGTTATTTATGATGCCGAAGATATTCCTCACCCCCAACAATTACGTGAAGCAGCAAATAAGTTTCATTCACTTCCTGATACTTATGCTTGCCTACAGGCCCCTCTCGATATTAAAACCACAACCTCTTACAATATATTCTCTACCTATATGATGATTGATTATTTATATTTATTTCATATGAATATTCCAACTATGGATTATTTTAAATTACCTATTTTACTTGGAGGAACTTCTAATCATTTACGTGTGGATGCTTTACGAAGTATATATGGCTGGGATTCTTGGAATGTTGCAGAAGATGCAGATTTAGGTATCCGTTTAGCAACTAAATCCTACAAAACAGGAATATTAAAACACTCTACAATAGAATCATCAACCGATACTTTTGTTGGCTTTATTAAACAAAGAACCCGTTGGCTCAAGGGGTTTTTACAAACATGGCTTGTGCGTAATCGTGATCTAAGAACATTACTCAAAACAACAGGGATCATTGGCTTCACCAGTTTCCAAATCACTATGGTCATCAGATGTCTTAGCGGCATTACCCATTGTTACTTTTTATACACTTTTATATTTAGTAATTCTTTTATTACAAACCCATGGACGCTTAAATTAATTTTTAGTATTTATGGATTAATTTTTTTCTCTTACATGATCATATGTATTCAAAAGAAGGCATATTTTTCTATGATACACATTATATTTATACCGTTGGTATGGCTATTATATTCGATCATTTTTTCTCGCGCCATATGGCAACTCGTTTTCTCCCCATTCAAATGGGAGAAGACACCTCATTCTCCTTTAAAGCCATGAATAAATTTCAACATATCACAAAAACAGCTACACAAAAAGACCGTGCCTTTGTAGCATTTAATTCCCTTAAAACATTATGGATCAACACAGGAACCCTATGCAACTTAGAATGTAAGAATTGTTATATTAAATCTAGCCCTAGAAATGATCGTTTCGTTTATATAACACTTGAAGACATTCAACCCTATCTTTCTGAAATAAATACCAACCACTCTTCGGCCGCTGAGATTGCCTTTACAGGTGGTGAACCTTTTATGAATCCATATATGTTAGATATGTTAGAATCCGTTTTATCCAAGGGTTTATCTGCCTTAGTATTAACAAATGCTATGCAACCAATGCAAAGACCAAAAATCCAGAACAAACTAATAAACTTGAAAAACACTTATGGCTCTAAATTAACATTTCGTATTAGTCTTGACCATTACACAGAACAACTACATGAACAAGAACGGGGTA
>CAYMEP010000169.1:0-3005 GCA_964389695.1 uncultured Rhodobiaceae bacterium
GTTTAGAAAAAGGTTCGTTCGTTACATTTCGAATATTCGTTTCAGCCCTAATAATTTTTGTCTCCAGGGGCGATTAGCGTTGTTGCTTATTCGAAACAATACGGTGCAGGACATTTCCCTATGTGGTCATTACAAAAACTTGACATTACACCAAATTTGGCAAATATAGATTAACTGGACATATTTTGATGTATGCCATCTTGTGAAAATCACCACACTGAACTTTTCTATTCTATTTAGATTTCTGTATTCATGATATCTTATGGCTCATGTTTCTCAGAAAAAATGTAAGTTGATATATTCTTACCGCATTCTAGTACATCTTCCATTGTTAGAATTGCTAAATAATTTAGCCAATAATCCCGGTGAATTAAGAGATTTGTCTGTTCGTTAAATTCTCGTTGTGGATTATCAATTTGCACAACTTCACACTTTCTTATTATTGATTTAATCTATCTTCATTATTCAAATTCGATTTTTGTGTGTTTGGTTGTACGACATACTGTAGGTGTCTTGAACAGTAAATGAAAGGTATTGATGTCTGTAACAGGACTTTTGGGACACTTTTATTAGTACTAGGGAAATAGAAATACTACTGATATATCTTGTATCTTATTATTTGTAGCGTTTTTCTAGAAAATAAACGATTACAATGAAAGTTTGACTAATTATATTGAATATACTGGATCCTAATTTCCCAGTTTTTACTGTCCGATATGAAAATTTACTGTTCTTTATGTGAATATAAAGAGATGAAATATTCTGAAATTCCAAAGTGATCGATCCAAGAGAATTGCTTCCCATAGTTCTACTTGGGTGATCGGTATGCAGATTTCGAATCTGATATTGTTAACCATAGCCGCATTATGGGTATTTTGGGTGGTCATATGCCCACCTAGTTTGAACCTTTTCATAATACAAATGTATATGGTGGGTGGACATCAGAGTTGGCGCCAGGGATAGATCTAGGAACTGAATTCAAGGGTGTTACCACCATGAGGTGGTGGTTAAATGAAACATTTAGTGCTAATACCCCCCTGAGGGGGTGAGTCTAAATATTTTCAGGGTGGTCTCTCTTTTCAACTTAATTTTTCAGGGGGGGTGGCTAGATGAAACCCTGGTTGGCGCTAGGGGGGCTAAGGCCCCCCCCCATCTTGGGACACTAAACCCCTCGTAGAGAAATTTATTGATCTGTTGGGGAAAGAATTGGTATTTAGATAACAATATGTACTCTAAGGTTCTTTATTTCTGTAAGGAGAGTCGCCAAGAATTTCCACCTTCTCAACTTTATAGTGATATTCTTTTGTTTGCTGAACTATGATTCAATCAGCATAGTGACAAAGAATTATTTTGCTATAACAATTGAATAGCTAGGTGACAAATTATGACTAGTTTATAAATAGAATATTTTGGCATTTCTGAAGACGCGCAAATTTAGCCCCCTTTTTACAATTGTGCTAGAAGCGTGGTTTCGACGTTTCTACTTCAGAGGCGGCGCTAAGGGGGAGCTGGGGGAACTATAGCCCACCCCTGGAATTTTTTGAACCCCACATACAGGTCATTTCCTAAAATTCAAATTCAACATCTGTTGACATTTATTCTTGTCTGCGAATAAATGGTAGCAAATTCCAGATTTCTCCGAGAAAGGTGGTTGGTACGAGGGTCAGTCAATAAGTTTCGACCTAAGTAAGTGAACGTGGCATAATATTTAACACTTGTGGTTGTATTGCGATGGAAGCTAACGTAAAAGGAGATACCAAAAATGTTTAGTTTTATGGAATATTTACAAAATATCGTTCCAAATTTCAGAATATAACTAAGATTAGTTGTTTCATTCCAGGAGCAACAAATGATATTAATTAGACTGGAAATATTAAGGCTCAATAAAGTATAAAGTAGATGCCGGTTATAAGAACACTGGACTTATAAGAATATGCCGGTTATAAAAACACTGATTCAATTACCGAATCTTTGTTTTCTACTCCATTGAAATTTTGCCAAATATAGAACATTCTATGCTGGTTATAAGATCATTTCGCATGCAACAATATTTTTCTAGAAAATGGTTACCATATACGAATATACGTATTTTATGCAGGGAAAACTGGTCATTTCGCAAACCATAAATGATATTTTGTAATTTCTTTGTCTTGATTTTAGATTTTTAATAATAACCGTATACTGCCTAAATGGTGCAAATGCTCCGCGATATCGCGGATGTCTTGCAGCTACTTCCTATGCCATAGAAGCCGTAAAAATGATAGTCAGTGTTGGGTTAAATGAACACAAACACGCTATAGTTCGAAAATATGCACAAATTATCAATGATCACATTTATTCACGGTAGAAATTTTAGATATTTTTGCAATTTTGCAGTTTTCCAGTTTTGCAAGTGATGTTACCTCAAAACTCGAGCCAATTCAGTTAAACTGTATACATTTTCAGATTTAGCGACCCCGATATACCCTAAAATGCTCCAACAATCTGAGCCAAGAAACAAAAATGTTATTTTTCTTGCCCAGTGTAATTTCAAACATCTTTCGGTCTCGCTCATTTCTTTGGAGTTCCATATGAGCACTGGAACCAGATAAATACGGAGAAAGATCTTACTAATTACCAGAATCAGATCAAGGAAATAGAAAAGGTGAAGACAATGATAGTTCAAACAGATAGCACTCCTCCTTCAGATAATGAGTTTCCTTAATCCCCATTATCTAAGTTCCCACTTTCGCTGATTTTTCCACGTTGAGTCATTTACTACGATGAGATAACCGATTCCACACGGTACTATTGTCGCTGAAGACCTTGATTTCTGCCATCCTATACAATATTTACATGTTTGGTACGAAGACGCCCCCGACACTTTTATGGCTTCAGTGCCATAGCAAATGACTGAGAGACATCCGCGATATCGCGTTGCATTTGCACACTTTTAGGCAGTACAGGGTGTGGCATAAGTTCTGTCCCAAGCCTATTTTGAAATATCTAATAAACCCATTAACAGA
>CAYMEP010000170.1:0-2990 GCA_964389695.1 uncultured Rhodobiaceae bacterium
TAGCATGTCCAATGCCACCATTTGCTCCTGTGACCATAATGTATTTTTTCTTTAATCCTCGCATATTTTTAATATAAAGGGTAACAACACATAATGTAAGAGTTTTTTGAGAGGTAAAAATAACGCAATGAATAAAAAATCCACATTTTATACTGTCAAAGAACTTCATATGCAAACCCCTACGAATCAAGGTGATTTGGATGATGATGTTGTTGTTGAGAGTCGTTTTTTTTTAAAAACGGGTAAACCGTCACTATACAAGACTATCATTTTAAATGATGATTACACTCCTATGGAATTTGTTGTAGCTATATTAGAGAACATTTTTTATAAAAATTTAGAAGAAGCTATAAGAATTATGCTTCATGTTCATAAGAATGGTATGGGTGTAAGTGGAATATATCCATATGAAGTAGCAGAAAGTAAAGTTAAGAAAGTAATGATAGAGGCGCGTAAAGCAGAGCATCCATTACAATGTGTGTTAGTAAAAGAGTAAAAGGAAAAAAAATATGCCTGTATTGTCTAAAGAATTAGAAAAAGTCTTGCGTGTCGCCTTACATCTTGCAAATGAAAGAGATCATGAGTTTGCAACGTTGGAACATTTATTGTTGGCATTGATAGAGGATAAAGATGCAGTATCTGTGATAGAAGCGTGTGCTGTGGATCTTGTGGTATTAACTAAAAATTTGATTCTTTATATAGATAATGATTTATGTGAGTTAGTACAAAAAGGTAGCGAAGCTGTGCCAACAGAAAGTTTTAATAGAGTTATTCAAAGAGCGATGTTGCAGGTACAGTCTTCTGGGCGTGATGAGGTCACTGGTGCCAATGTTCTTGTTGCGTTCTTTGCTGAGCGTGAAAGCCATGCAGTTTACTTCTTACAAGAACAAGAAATGAATCGTTATGATGCTGTGAAGTTTATTTCTAATGAGAAAGACATTGAGTCAGTTGATAATGAAAACCCAATAGAACAAGAAGAAAATAATGTTCGTGGTAAAGTAAAAGAAACTGCTTTAGAGGCTTATTGTGTAAATCTTAATGATAAGGCTGTAGATGAAGAAATTGACCCACTTATTGGAAGAGTTAAAGAAGTTGAACGTGTGATACAAGTGTTATGTCGTCGTAAAAAGAATAATCCATTATTAATTGGTGAAGCGGGTGTAGGTAAAACAGCAATAGCAGAAGGGTTAGCACGACAGATTGTTGAACATAATGTACCAGATGTATTACGTAACCACACGATCTTTTCTTTGGATATTGGGAGAGTGCTTGCAGGCACACGTTATCGAGGTGATTTTGAAGAAAGAACAAAGCGTATTCTTACTGAATTAGAACAGTTTTCAAACTCAATTTTATTTATTGATGAAATCCATACGGTGATAGGGGCAGGGTCAACATCTGGAGGAGCTATGGATGCATCTAATTTATTAAAGCCATCTTTACAAAGTGGAAATATTAGATGTATTGGGGCGACTACATTCCAAGACTTTAAACAAAGTTTTGAAAAAGACAGCGCTTTGGTAAGGCGTTTCCAAAAAGTAGTGATTGCAGAACCCACAATTGAAGAAAGTACTAAAATTGTGACAGGACTCAAAGTGCATTTTGAAAAATTTCATGGGGTGACTTATACAGATAAAGCATTAGTGGCTGCTGTTGAGTTGTCTGCACGTTATATGGTCGAGCGGAAATTACCGGATAAAGCGATAGATGTGATTGATGAAACGGGAGCGGCAAAAATGTTATTACCCCTTTCTAAACGTAAAAAACAAATTACGGAAAGGGATATCGAGGTTACAATCTCTAAAATTGTGGGGATTCCAACAAAATCTGTTTCTAAGGATGATGTAGAAAAATTACGTGATTTAGAGAAAAATTTACAGTGTGTAGTCTTTGGTCAAAAAAATGCAATTAATGCTGTATCATCAGCGATTAAATTATCTCGTGCCGGTTTGAGAGAAAATCATAAACCAATTGGATGTTATTTGTTTTCTGGTCCTACAGGGGTTGGTAAAACAGAGGTTGCCCGTCAAATGGCGGATGTTATGGGTGTAAGCTTACAGCGTTTTGATATGTCAGAATACTTAGAACGGCATACAGTTTCACGTTTAATTGGTGCACCTCCAGGATATGTTGGACATGATCAAGGAGGATTGTTGACAGATGCGATTTATGAAAACCCTTATTCTATTTTACTCTTAGATGAGGTAGAAAAAGCGCATCCTGATTTGTTTAATATACTTTTACAAGTAATGGATAATGGGTTTTTAACTGATTCTAATGGACGTAAAGTTGATTTTAGGAATGTTATTTTGATTATGACTACTAATGCAGGTGCAGTAGATATAGAAAAAGAACCTATAGGGTTTGGGCGTGTGGATAGAGATGGTGAAGATATGGAGGCAATAAAACGCTTCTTTTCCCCTGAATTTAGAAATCGTCTTGATGCAACGATTCCATTTGAAGCTTTATCCCATGAAGTGGTTATACGAATTGTTGAAAAATTTATTTTACAGTTAGAGCATAGTCTTACGGATAAAAATATTTTTATAGAATTATCAAAACCTGCTAGTCTATGGTTAGCAAAAGAAGGTTATGATCCCAAAATGGGTGCACGTCCTTTGGCAAGAGTTATTCAAGAACATATAAAGAAACCTTTGTCCGAAGAGATACTCTTTGGTAAGTTATCTAAAGGAGGCGGCATTGTGCAATTAGATGTTGCTAAAAAAGAAAAAGGGTTGTCTTTTAAGTATCTTAAGCATAAAAATGTTAAAAAAACTAAAAAAGAAATTGTTTAAATCTTTTCTTTTATTCTTTTGCATAACTCATTGATTTTCATTGTGTTTTCTTCGTAGCGCCCATGCTCTTCTAAAGACGTTCCTTTGTAACAAGGGATGCAATGAAAATGTATGTGGTGTACGCTTTGCCCTGCGCTCTCACCATTAAATTGCTGAATAATAATTCCATCACAGTTTAAAGCTTCTGTCGTTGCC
>CAYMEP010000171.1:0-2976 GCA_964389695.1 uncultured Rhodobiaceae bacterium
GAATCTTATGGAAAAACAGCAACTTTCATGCCTAAACCTGTTCATGGTGATAACGGAACAGGTATGCATTGTCACCAATCTATCTGGAAAAATAAAAAACCACTTTTTGCAGGAAATGAGTATGCAGGACTTTCCAAAGAGTGTCTCTATTATATTGGTGGTATCATTAAGCATGCTAAAGCATTAAACGCTTTAACCAATGCATCAACAAATTCATATAAACGTTTAATTCCTGGATTTGAAGCCCCTGTTTTACTTGCCTATTCTGCACGTAATCGTTCTGCTTCTTGTAGAATTCCATTTTCTACATCAGATGCTGGAAAACGTGTTGAAATTCGTTTCCCTGATCCAACGGCAAATCCATATCTTGCCTTCGCTGCCATGTTAATGGCAGGGCTAGACGGTATCCAAAACAAAATTCACCCTGGTGACCCAATGGATAAAGATCTGTATGAATTATCTGCCGAAGAACTTAAAACGGTTCCACAAGTTTGTGGTTCATTACGTGAAGCTCTTGTTGCCCTTGACCAAGATCGTGAATTCTTAAAACAGGGTGGTGTCATGGACGATGACCAAATTGATGCATATATTGCTCTCAAAATGGAAGAAGTGTACCGCTTAGAACATACACCTCACCCTGTAGAATTTGATATGTATTACAGCGTTTAGTCTAAAAGTTAAACTAGGGGTAAATCACCCTAGTTTAACTTCTTTCTTTTTAAAATCATATTATAAGTTATCATGAGAGATAAAAATGCTGCCAATTGAGGAACTTGATTTATTTTCTGATAAAAAAGATTCTACTAAAGAAGAACCTCCTTCTCAAAAAGTACCTACCCCCAAGAGGGGCTCCTCAAAAACTGACTATACTGCCGCTGACATTGAAGTATTAGAAGGGCTAGAACCAGTTAGACGTCGCCCTGGTATGTATATTGGAGGAACAGATACAAAAGCATTACACCACCTTTTTGCTGAAGTTATTGATAATTCTATGGATGAAGCGGTTGCCGGACATGCAAAATACATTGAGGTAGAGCTTTATGAAAATGGAAATTTAAGAGTTAGTGATAATGGACGGGGTATTCCTGTTGACCCTCACCCAAAGTTCAAAAATAAGTCGGCCTTAGAAGTCATTATGACAACGCTTCATGCTGGTGGTAAATTCGGTTCTGATGTTTATGACACTTCAGGAGGCTTGCATGGTGTTGGGATCTCTGTCGTAAATGCCCTATCCGACTCTTTAACTGTTGAAGTTATTCGTGACAAACAACTTTATCGTCAAAAATTTTCTCGTGGTATTCCAGAAGGTAAAATCACAAAGGATGCACCAGGTACAAGAAAACGAGGAACAACAATTACCTTTCACCCTGATACAGAAATATTTGGAGATAATATAAAGTTTGACCCACAAAGATTATATAATATGGCGAAGGCAAAGGCCTATTTATTTGGAGGCATTAAAATAATTTGGCACTGTGCACCTGCCCTTATAAAAGACTTGGCAACATGCCCGGCTGAAGATCAACTTTTTTTTCCAGAAGGCCTAAAAGAGTACCTCAAAGACCATATTGCTAATCGTCCTACGGTGACTCCTATGCCTTTTGCGGGAAAAATACAAAAAGACTCTTCGCATGGAAGCGTAGAATGGGCAATACATTGGATTGGTGGGGCAGATAACCATATTGTTTCTTATTGTAACACTGTACCCACACCAGACGGAGGAACTCATGAGCAAGGTATGAAACAAGCTTTAACCAAAGGGCTGAAAGCCTATGGTGAACTTATTTCACATAAGCATGTAAACCTTATTACCGCAGAAGATGTTATACGAAATAGCTCTGCACTAATTTCTATTTTCTTTCGTGAACCTGAATTTCAAGGACAAACAAAAGATCGTTTAGCTTCGCCAGAGGCAACAAAGATCGTTGAAAAAACATTAAAAGATGCTTTTGAGATTTGGTTAGTGGAAAACAAAAACCATGCTCTCAAATTATTAGAATGGGTCATAGACTCCGCACAAGACCGTCTTCGTCGCAAACAAGAAAGAGATGTCAATAGAAAATCAGCCATTCGTAAATTACGTTTACCAGGAAAACTCGCTGATTGTAGTCAAAATGGTGCAAAAGGGTCAGAATTATTTATCGTTGAGGGAGATAGCGCTGGAGGCTCAGCTAAGCAAGGGAGAAATCGTAAAACACAGGCAATTTTACCTCTAAGAGGAAAAATTTTAAATGTCGCTAATTGTACAGATTCCAAAAAACAACAAAGCCAATTAATTAGTGACCTCATACAAGCACTAGGCTGCGGCATAAAAGACCATTATCAAGAAGACGAATTACGCTATGAAAAAATCATTATTATGACAGATGCGGATGTTGATGGTGCACATATTGCTGCTTTATTAATTACCTTCTTTCATGAAGAAATGACAGACTTGATCAAAAATAAACATTTATATATTGCTGTTCCACCTCTTTATCGTTTAGCACAAGGAGGAAAAACATTCTATGCACGGGACGATAAACACAAGGATGAAATTATTGAAAGTGAATTTCATAAAAGAAGCAAATATGAAATCAGCCGTTTTAAAGGATTAGGTGAAATGTTACCTGCCCAATTAAAAGAAACGACCATGAATCCTAAAAATAGAACTTTACTACAAGTAGAGATTCCTTCTAGTGAAGCCGAAGACATTGCAATTTATGTTAAGGATATTATGGGCAATAAAGCAGAAAAACGGTTGCAATTCATCCAAGAAAATGCGGAATTTTCTCAAAGTATTTTAGATATTTAACATAGACAAAATAAAAATAATCTTTATGGTTTAATTACTGAAGGAATAAATATGGGTTTTGATAAACTAGGGTTAGACCCTAAAATTTTGCATGCTATCGAAGCAGTTGGTTATACAAAACCAACTGCTATTCAAGAACAAGCAATACCATTTATTTTAAAAGGGCAAGATGTATTAGGGAT
>CAYMEP010000172.1:0-2976 GCA_964389695.1 uncultured Rhodobiaceae bacterium
CTGTTATGGCAAGAGCATATTGCTTTAACTCTGCATAAGCCATGCCACGACTATAATACGCCATTGCAAGTTCTTTATCGTCTAATAAGCCTAATTCTATGGCTTTTGTGTAGTCTTTTATGGCAAGATCATATTGCTTTAATTGAAAATAAGCATTCCCACGATTATAATACGCCTCTGCATTGCTAGGGTCTAATGCTATGGCTTTTGTGTAGTCTTCTATATCCATTTTATATTCCTTTATTTACCTCTTGTGAGCGTTCGCATGGCTTTATCAACCCCCTCTAAGGTCAGAGGAAACATACGTTGATGAACTATCTGTTGTATCATCAAAGTTGATTGCGTATGCCCCCAATATTGCTCTTCTGTGGGGTTAATCCAAACGACATTTTCATATATGTCCATTACACGTTGCAGCCATATTCCGCCTGCTTCTTCATTTGTATGTTCTACTGACCCTCCTGAAATAGCGATTTCATAAGGGCTCATCGCAGCATCACCGATAAAAATTATCTTATAATCGGCAGGGTATTTATGTAACACATCCCATGTCGGTATTTTATCTGTGTGTCGTCGTTGATTATCTTGCCATACGCCTTCATAAAGACAATTATGAAAGTAAAAATACTCCATATTCTTAAATTCGCCTTTGGCTGCTGAAAAGAGTTCTTCACACATTTGCACATACATATCCATTGACCCGCCGATATCAAAAAACAGCAAAACCTTGATATTGTTTCGCCGTTCTGCCTGCATATGAATATCCAACGAGCCAGAATGAGCTGTGGCTTTGATGGTTTTATCTATGTTCAGTTGCGTTTTTTCGCCATTACGAGCAAATTGACGTAAACGTCGTAATGCCATTTTGATATTTCTTGTGCCGAGTTGGACATCGCCATCGAGATTTTTGAACTCTCTTTTATCCCAGACTTTTATGGCTCGTTTATGACGGCTTTTGTCTTGTCCGATACGAATGCCTTCGGGATTGTATCCGTAAGCGCCAAAGGGGGATGTTCCGCCTGTGCCAACCCATTTACTTCCGCCTTGATGCCGACCTTTTTGTTCTTCAAGACGCTTTTTCAGAGTCTCCATGATATTATCCCAACCGCCGAGTGACTCAATTTGGGCTTTTTCTTCTTCGGTAAGAAACTTTTCTGTCAGTTTGCGTAGCCAGTCTTCAGGAATCTCTGCGTTTATGCCTTCTACATTATTTTCTATGCCTTCGAATGTTTTACTAAAAACTTGATCAAACTTATCGAGATGGCGTTCATCTTTGACGAGGCAGGCACGGGCAAGATAATAAAACTCATCGACTTTGTGTCCAATCACATGACGGTCTAATCCCTCCAGCAATGTAAGATACTCACGTAATGAAACGGGAATCTGGGCAGATTTTAAATCATGAAAAAAATGAACAAACATCTATTTGCCACGAGATAAAAACGCTAGCTTCTCAAAAAGGTGAATGTCTTGCTCATTCTTCAGTAATGCACCATGAAGTGGCATTAGCAAATTATTCTTATCACGTTCTCGTAAGACAGTTTCGTCTATATCTTCATTCATCAAAAGCTTGAGCCAATCTAGTAATTCAGATGTAGACGGCTTCTTCTTCAATCCCGGAACATCTCGTGTGTCGTAAAACACAGACAGAGCCTCACGAATCAAATTCGACTTAATATCAGGAAAATGAACATTAACAATCGACGTCATTGTCTCGGCATCTGGAAAATTGATGTAGTGGAAAAAACAACGACGCAAAAACGCATCAGGGAGCTCCTTCTCATTATTAGACGTAATGATAACCAAAGGACGAATCTTTGCCGTAACCATCTCATTTGTTTCATAAACATGAAACGACATACGATCTAACTCTTGTAAAAGATCGTTCGGAAACTCAATATCTGCTTTATCAATCTCGTCAATCAATAACACAACACGTTTCTCATGCGTGAAGGCCTCCCATAATTTACCCTTGTTAATATAATTCTTAACGTCCTTAACACGCTCATCGCCAAGCTGACTATCACGCAGACGAGTTATCGCATCATACTCATAAAGCCCTTGCTGGGCTTTCGTCGTAGACTTTACATGCCAAGTCAGTAAAGGCATATCTAACGATTTCGCAACTTCCTCAGCTAAAACAGTCTTGCCTGTTCCAGGCTCTCCTTTAATCAATAAGGGACGCTCTAAGGTTAAAGCGGCATTCACCGCAATACTTAAATCTTCTGTGGCAATATAGTTACTGGTGCTTTCAAATTTCAATGACATTGTATTTCCTAAAGGTTAAAGTGAAACTAGAAACTTGCATTTTACTGATAAATTCATATATTCCAACCCTTATATGAATTAAGTAATGAGGTTTTGTAATGAAAATAGAATTACCAAAGAATTATCAACCAAGTAAAGACGAGCCATTTATGAACGAAAATCAAAAAGAATATTTTCGATGTAAATTAGAAAAGTGGAAAGACCAAATTCAGAGTGAAATAGGACAAACAGTGGTACAATTGCAAAAAGATAGCACGAATCATCCTGACGTGCTTGATCAAGCCAATTTTGAATCTGAGAAAACATTGGAATTGCGTACTCGAGATCGTCAAAGAAAGCTGATTGTAAAAATAGAAGAGGCGCTGAAAAGAATCGAAGATAATGAATATGGATATTGCGAAGAAACAGGAGAACCTATCAGTATAAAACGCCTAGAGGCTCGTCCAATCGCAACATTTAGCGTAGAATCACAAGAACGTCATGAAAAACGAGAACGTGTCTACAAATAGCAATAAATATATTGCGTGATTCTTTTATTTGAAAAAAAAATATACTGACAACTTATCTCATCTTTTAGGTATAAATATCTAATACTCAAGAATATACGGTGTTTATCTATTATCTATCAGTGAAATATTTTTTTCTTGCAAATGAGAACAAATGTAGTACATGTGAGTTTCGTTTGTGAATTTGTAAAGCCTGTGAGAT
>CAYMEP010000173.1:0-2956 GCA_964389695.1 uncultured Rhodobiaceae bacterium
GTCAGAAAATCCGCAGGTGGCGTGTAGCGATACGACCACTCGCTATGAATCTCCCGCTCCGTCCCTACAAAATCCCCGTCCGCCGCCAACAAGCCACGCCGCGTCGCAAATGTCCAAGGATATCCCCCCGCAACAAACTCTGAAGCAATCCGGTCAGGCACTAAACTACGAACATTCCGAGCAATCGCAGACTCCTCATCGAGCGAGTTGATGCCCTGATTGCGAGTCAAGCGCAACGCCTTGTTGGCTATCTCAAGAAAAAGGTCGCTCATCTAACAGGGGCGTGGGGAGGGGAAACCATCAAGAAAACCCTCCCCACTGCACTGGCAAGCGTCCCGTTAGGAAACCGTGACTCGACCTACAACAACAACAGGAGTGCCGTCGCTAACCGATGATTTCACCTCAAGCAATACCTGCTCCGTCGTCGAGTCCGTCAGGTAGGCGGTCGCTCGAATCAAAGCACCATTATTCAGAAACCTTGCAGCAGGATTCCAGAACCCCGTCGCAACCATGTTCGCCGCCGTCGCTACATCGGCAGTATATTGCTGGTCGACCGGAAGTTTGGCAGTGCTACAATGCCAAAGAGCAATGAAGTTGTCCGGATCGCATTTTGTTGCTGTGTCAGTCATCTGAGTGTCCTCCTGTTAGGCGATTTTTGATTCGATGATTCCGATGCCTTCCCCATTGGCATACATGAGGCACGACCCCATATTGCCGCGCAAGACGACACCGTAGAAATCTTGCACCGCCTTGTCGCTCACATGGTAGAGACGCATGTCCATTTGAATCGACTTCAACAACGCCTTCTTCAGCCAGATGTAGCACTTCCTCTTGCCAGCTACGACAGGCAGGAGCTTCAAACCAGTGCTAGAGAGAGGATTCGGACGAGCCGAGTTGACTTCCTTGAATCTGAAACCCTGATACATCATGTCCTGCAGAGAGCCAGACTCAAGGACTTTGTTCTTCTCCATCGGTTTCGAGCCACCCCACCACTCGCTCCTCTGGATGAAATCCTTGTTGTCCTTGAACGCACGCGCCTCGTAGTCGGTGAAGCAGATAAACGCTTCTTCCATACTCATGTCGAAACCTTGCTCGCTGAACTTCGCGTAGGCTTCCGTCAATTGCTTCGAGGTGATGCCAAAGGTTGCGGAAGAATCAACGGGAATCGTGAAACTAGCCTTGTTGGGAGTCGTAGGAAGAAATGCCTTGCCAAGCCCGTCAAGCGTGATGGCATCATGCATCCGACCCCAACCAACCGTCAAGTCATCCATGTGATACTTCAACGGATCGGCATTCGTGATGTGCTTGTCCGAGTGAGGGTCAGTGAACATCTTCTCGATCTTGCGATGATTCAGCTTCGGAGTGTCAAAGGTGCGCTGGTCGGGACGCGCAACATACTGCCCCACCTGCCCTTCTTCAGTGGCGTTGAGGTCATGCTGCTTTGTGTTGGCAAAATAGATGTCGCCCTTGTTGTCAAACTCATGCGAAACCAGAGTCGTTCCCCTCAACGATTCTTTACCTCTTGCGTAAAAAATCGCATCGTTGCGGTGTTCAGGACTCAGCAGAGCATAGGCGTAAGTGCTTCCCTGCTGAGGAGTGCTTGGGATTGTTCCAGCCATGATAAAACCTCCGTGAAAAACGGGTTCTTGTTCCAAAAGTGAATCAAGAAGCCGATGGAGATTCCATCTTCGGCTACCCCTTCTTCGACAAAAGACTCCAATGAGCTACCTTCTGTCTGAAAGAGACTACGCCTCTCTTTTGTGCCGCGACCTCTAGGGGCTACCGCGAAAGCACGAATCGGTTTTTACAACAGCGCGAAATACTTTGTCAAGTCTTTTTTTATTTTTTTTCAGGCTCGCCTCCGCGATCTGTCAGGGCAATCTCGTCAGGATGCTGCTGGGCTAGGGATTGCGCCTCAACAATGTTTTTCATCTTCTTCCGAAGGATTTCTCTCGATTGTTCGTCAACGGCACTTTCAAGGTCTTCCCGCGTCTCAATCGCCAAGTGGGTCAGCAGGGCAAAAGACTTGCCTCTGTATTCTTCCGCGATGTCTTCCTCGCCTGATTCTTCTTGCGTTGTCCCCGTGTTTGTCGAGGACGCACCTGTGGTCGATCCCTTCTTGTCAAGCCCCTGCTTTGCGAAAAGCAACTGCGCGGCTGGGTCAAGGTTGTCAAGACTCTCCTTCGCCAAGCCGTTGGCTTTCTCGTAAGCCCGCAAGCCCGACATGATGTTCTCCTCCTTGTGTCCGCCTTCGTCCCAAGCATCGCGCCGTGCCTCTTTCAAGTCCCTCCTTCTCTCCGTCTCCCCCTCAACCGCAAGCACCAGAAGAGCGTCATACGAATCTTGACTCATGTTTGCATCCGCCGCGATTCGACGGATTCGCTTCATCTCCTTGTTGCCTTTCACAAACGCATCGAACTTCGCCTGACTCCCGTCAAACTCTTCAGGACGCTTGTTCTCATACTCGCCGTCTTTCGGAGCGGACAGAGAGGCGATGCGTTTCTTCAGACTGCCGATGTCCGTAGCATTGCTTCCTATCTGACTCTGTGCGTCGATAAGGGCTTTGCGGGCTTTTTCGGGATCGGCTTCGATTTCGGCGATACTCATACTCATGATTTCTTCCTCACATGTTTAGGATTGATTGGATTGGTGTTGGTTTGAGTCGGAAAAAAGGGCGATAACCCCCCAAGCCCCTCCCCACTCTTCGAGTTTTGCATCCCCCGTTTCAAAAGCCTTTCTCTTTTCTCAACCCCATGCATTCGTTTCATCCAGTCGAGAAAATACAAGCATCCCTGATTCGCCGCAAGCCTTTCCTGATTCACCTTGCCATCGGGCAGAAGATTGTTCTCAGGACGACACATGCCGCTACGAAGCACGATATACTCGAACGCCGCCACAACGCGAACAACAGCAGAATCCTCCATCAGACTGAAACACAAACCCCTCACATTCGGCA
>CAYMEP010000174.1:0-2944 GCA_964389695.1 uncultured Rhodobiaceae bacterium
AGATAAAGTTGTTCTTTCTGATTTTCATTCGTAGCTTGTTCTTCCCAAGTTTTTTCTCCCCACGTATCATTAACTTTCCCTTCAGTAAGTTCCTGTGCTGTAAGTCCTATAAACATCTTCCTTGCAGATCCAGATCCCCCTATTATCTCACGCAATAATTTGTCAGAATCTACCATCCTTTCAGCTCTAACATTCCTATAATGTTCAGACTGCGTAGGGTCTTTATAATAATCAGACCCGACCGACCCAGAAGACCCGACCGACCCAGAAGACCCGACCGACCCAGAATAACAATTACCTAACAGATAAGTTGGATCACAGTTAGAGTCTTGATCCGTTGTCGAAGGCCAAATTGAATTCCAAGTCCTCTTAAGCCAACCAGGAGATTCCGGCTTCTTAAATTGAAGTTCACCTGTCTTATATGTCTTTCTATAATTTATATTATCCCTATCTGTATCACGGTTAGAACTGATGACTCCGCTATCAATTGCATTATTAACATGCTTTTTCTTATTCACGAAAAGACCCCAAAAAATACTCTTGAATGTATTACCAAGGGCCAGCTCACCTGTTTTATATAACTTATTACGCTTCACATATTTTAAACCCTCTCCCACACGAGATCTATCCCAAGGTGAAATCGAATTATTTATATGATCATCTATAATTTTATTTTTACGTTTATTTTTCTCTTTCCTTATTTCAGAGTTTATATAATTCGCACGCTTTTCGGCCTCTTGGGATGGATTTGCATGAGGTCCCACACTGGCTACAGATACAGGGTAGTCCTTTTCTAATCTATTCCTCATATCCTCTTCCCACTGTGGTTTCTCCCAGTAAGCAAGATCATTTAAAGCTGCTTCATTTGCAATTTCATCACTAATCTCACCTTTATCTGCCAGTATATCCTTCCAAATCATATGTTCAACATTAAAAGTAGAGCCACCATTTAATATCTTGTCCTTCTGCTCAGGTGTGAGGCCATCAAACACCCTACCTGTTATAGCACTGACGTCAGCCAATTTTCTATAATGATCAAGATTATCACGATTATCTGAACAACCATACTCATTACAAAGATTGCTGTCCATACGACTGTACTCTCTTAGGGCAAGTTCTGCTTGTATTTCTGCGACTTTTTCTTTTTCATTATTTGACATGCCCTTAGCCCTAGGCCCAAAGATACTATTAGCAAAATCAAAGCCGGCTTTAGCACCTTGAAATGTATTAACTAAATTATCCCAATTAAAACTATTTCCTTCATTACCTTCGCTACCCACTCTAGCACCTTCGTAAAGTGCTGCAGCGATCAGGATCTTCGATGTCCAGATTCTCCATGGAGCAAGGTCCTCCCGAAAATCGACAGGTTTTTTATCTGAAGATAGACCAAAAACTCTTTTAGCATCACCAAACAAAGAAATAGCACTTAGAATATCAGCACTCGAAATACTAGCTTCAACCATGTTTTCTGAAATTTCTGTATTACTTGTTGTCATGCTATAGCTCACACTGGAAGGCAAATCTCCCTCTTCCAACCCGTCTTCTCTATTAAGAGAATCCAGTGTTTCAGGAGACATCACAACATCATCCTCACCATTAAGCCCACTCAATTTAAGGCCCCCAGAAATAGTTGACCAAAGTTGCCCGTCTTTTATATGACCTTCGCCCTCACCATGAGTCTCACTCATGGTGGTTCCAGTAGTATTACCACTTATATTTGTAATTTTATTATCAACTTGATCAATATTACGGCTTACAATCTTAGTGGTTCTAAGTTCTGAATTTTCAAGATCGCCAACCACAATGCTACCACCGTCCAAATACACTCCCTCTTCGACTGTCAAATCAAAAATATCTACAAAAATACCAGACGCCTGACCTACCCATCTCTTATACTCACTCGAATCCGTCTGACCGTCAGTTAAAGTGAGGGTACTCCCATAATAACTATTACTATCAATAGAAAAACCAAAACCGCTTGTTGTAGTATCAGATGTTGAATCATATTCATCTAGCTTAGTTTCAATAACAAGTTTACCGCCCACTCTACCAGAAAGTTTATCTGAACCTACCCTCGCTCCTCCCAAATAGGTATCTCCACTAATATTAAGCACAAGTTCAGAAGCACCAAATCCTATATTGGAAACACGTCTTGATATTCTATAAGAATTTTGTTCTGTAGATGTCTCCGTATTAGAGCCACCTCCAGAACCAAGCCCTCCTTCTAAAGGAGGAGAAGAAGGAGTCTCTCCTTCTAAAGGAGGAGAAGAAGGAGTCTCTCCTCCAACAAAGTTAAAAGAAATAGAGGCAGTAGTACTATCTTGCGTAGTGAGCGATCTACTCCATGAGATAAAATCAAGGCTAGCTGCATTTAATTCATTTGCATTAAAAGTAACTACACCTCCCTGCCTACTAGTCACATCCGCACTTATAATATTTATTTGCTCAGCATTTATAGTAAGATCACCAGTACCAGAGGAAACCGAAGCTACAGCTCCAAGCCCTTCACTATAGTTCTCACTACCAATAGTTTTAGTATCTTTGATATAGTTGATATTAACAGTAAAACCAGAGTGTTTAAGTTCATTTCCAACATCTCCCCAAGAGTTAATACCACCACCCTCAGCCATCATAACGTCCCAGACTTCGAAGCCGAATGCCGCCAAATCCATGCCTACTGTTAATTTATTCAACCGGTCTGCTCTCTCCTCTTGACTTTCAGTAACTTCATTACGAGTGCGACCACTAGCGTCTACATCAGGTGCATCCAAAGCTCTGTCATGGGGTATGTTATTATCAACTCGCCCTGTATATGCAACAGCTGAGAGTATCATATTCCTAAGCTCCTCAGCTTTTTTCTTATCACCGAGAATATCATCGAGACCATCTAAATCACTATTATTTTCACCAAAGATAGCTCCCCTTTCCTCTACAGCATAACCTG
>CAYMEP010000175.1:0-2901 GCA_964389695.1 uncultured Rhodobiaceae bacterium
TTATTAGATTCCTCAACATCAGAGATCCCTTGTACAACAAACTCAGATTCAGGAATTTTATCCTTGAGTTCATGAATCAGCCGTTGAGCTGCTTTTGGACCCACCCCAGATACTTGCGTCAACATCGGCAAGTCTTGCATCATAATGGCTTGGCTTAACTCATCAGAAGATAATGTACCCTGAATCGCCAATGCCACTTTTGCACCAACCCCCTGTACTGTTAAAAGCGTACGAAACCAATGACGGTCTAATTCTGTTAAAAATCCAAATAAACGTAATTGATCTTCACGCACATAGGTCTCAATCGCTAAGGTGGCTTTCTCTCCTTTTGCTGGCAAGCCTGCTAACATACGAGAAGAACCTTCCACCATATAACCAACACCTTGCACATCGATCAAAACCCAAGTCTCACCTCGGTCATCAACAAGTCCTTTCAAACGTCCAATCATGCTATTAATCTTTTAGCATGCCAATTGTTTGTATGTGCAAGTGTCATCGCAATCGCTAACGCATCTACAGCATGTTCATCTTTTGGCTTTGCTTGAGGTAATAGAATTGACATCATCTTCATCATTTGTTGTTTATCTGCATGCCCCGAGCCAACAATACTTTTTTTAATAAAATTAGGCGCATATTCAGCAATCGGCAAACCTCTACGTGCTGGCACAAGAAGACAAACTGCTCTTGCTTGCCCTAATTTTAAAGTTGACGCCCCATTCCCATTTACAAAACTTTGTTCAACAGCAGCATGTTGGGGTTGCCATTCCTCAAAAACTTTCTCGAGACCCTGTTCAAGCTGTAATAACCTTTCAGCAAGACTAAGTTTTGCATTGGAAGTAATAGAGCCATTCGCAATATGACACATCTTTTGTCCCCTCATCTCAATAATACCCCAACCAAGAAAACGTAATCCAGGATCCAGTCCAATGAGTTTACATATTTGCATCACCTAACTCGAACCTCTATTATGACAATTTTTCTAGAATATCTTCAGTAAGATCACAATTAGTATAAACATTTTGAACATCATCCAAATCATCTAATACATCCATCAATTTGAGAATTTTTTCTGCAACCTCTATTTCAATGGTAATTTCATTTTGTGCTTTCCAGATAATCTGGGCAGTCGGGGGCATACCTAGAACCTGTTCCAAAGCATTTGCCACCCCATGCAAATTTTCTATAGCACAAAAAATCTCATGTCCCCCATCATGACTGGTTATATCATCTGCCCCTGCTGTGATCGCTGCTTCAAAAATTGTTTCACTATCAGCAATATCAGCAGAATATTCTATAACACCACATCGATCAAACATAAAGGAAACAGATCCTGTTTCTCCCATATTTCCACCAGATTTAGAAAATGCTGTTCGTATATCTCCTGCGGTACGATTTCTATTATCTGTCAAAGTTTCAACAATGACTCCTATACCTGATGGCCCGAATCCTTCATAACGCACCTCTTCGTAATTTTCTCCACCAGCGTCTGCACTTTTTTTCACAGCTCTCTCAATATTATCTTTAGGCATATTTTGTGCCCGAGCATTTAAGATTGCAGTACGTAGCCTAGGGTTTGCTTCTGGGTCTGGCATTCCCATTTTGGCAGCAACGGTAATCTCTTTTGACAGGCGTGAAAACATTTTTGCCCGTTTTTTATCCTGCGCCCCTTTTCTATGTTGAATGTTTTTAAATTTGGAATGCCCTGCCATATTTTTTCCTTACAAACTCCTAGTGATTCGTTTAGATTACCCTATATCTGTAAATTGTGCTAGACAACCTCCTTTACGAAAAGGCTGTGCTTTCATCGCCAGTCCTGTTTTATCATCTGTTTCTACAAAAACACCACATAAGGTGACTTCTCCTTGCGCAGGAGAAAACCTTTCTCGACGCATTTTTGTTAAGAACCTTTGTATAGGTTCGGTTTTGTCCATACCAATCACACTGTCATAATCTCCACACATACCTGCATCAGTCTGATACGCAGTGCCGTTAGAAAGTATTTGTAGATCTGCCGTTGGCACATGCGTATGTGTACCCACCACAAGGCTAACTTTTCCATCACAAAAATGTCCCATTGCCATTTTTTCCGAACTAGCTTCAGCATGAATATCAACAATAATAGCATCTGCCGTATCACCCATATGACAAGCAGTTAGCTCTCTTTCTATACAAGAAAAGGGATCATCTAAAGATTCCATGTGAATTTTTCCCATAACATTAATAACCAGAACTTGATGCCCCCGAGAACTCTCAAGCAAAGAAGCACCCCGCCCTGCAGTCCCAGAAGGATAATTACAAGGACGAATCAAACGATTCTCATCATCAATATACCCTAAAATATCTTTCTGATCCCAAGCATGATTTCCTAACGTAATAGCATCGACACCTGAATCGTACAAAGAAAGGGCAATTTTTTTTGTAATGCCAAATCCTCCTGCGGCATTCTCTCCATTAACAATGACAAAATCTAAATTCTTTTGAATCCGTAATTCAGGCATTATTTGACATATTGCTTCTCTCGCACCTTTGCCTACGATATCTCCTAAAAATAAAAGTCTCATAATGATCTTTCTAAAATAGAATTTGTTATGATTTGAGTCGGGGTTAAAATCACATCTAATTGTTCATCATGCACCTCACAAGGTAAAGATTCAACAATCTGTTCATCATATGCCAAACCAACCGCTTGTACAGAAGACACTTTGCGATAAGAAGATAAAAAACGATCATAATACCCTCCACCTAACCCAAGTCGAACACATCGTTTATCGCCCGCCAATAACGGTATAAAAATCAAATCTGGTGCAACAAGAGACATTGTTTCTGGCTCTAAAAACCCCAAAACATTCTTTTGCAATTTATCATTCATCTGATAAGCATGGAATTGAAGAGTATTACGGT
>CAYMEP010000176.1:0-2901 GCA_964389695.1 uncultured Rhodobiaceae bacterium
ATTCAAAATATACGCTAAAGTTGCTCCACTTACCCCTGGGACAACATCCGCACTACCTATAGCAATTCCTTTAAAAAAGAGTGCCAATACAGATCTCAAAGAACACATAAATTATTTATGATTTTTAGAGGCAATATATTCTGTCAAAGCAAAAAACACACCAGATAGGACAAAGCTCATATGTACAATCACTTTCCACATCATTACTTTATCACTTGCATCAGCATTAAAATCGACAAAGCTTTTTAGCAAATCAATAGCCGAGATAGCCACAATAGCCGAAATCACTTTTAATTTCAGCCCTCCGAAATCGACTTTTCCCATCCATTCAGGCTTATCTTCATGATTACTAACATCTATCTTAGAGACAAAGATTTCATACCCACTAAAAATAATCATCAATAATAAGCACCCAATCAAAGACAGATCAACTAAGGAAAGAATGGTAATGACCACTTCACTTTCTGTATATTCTGAGATATGAATTGTTACATGGTATAATTCTTGTAAAAACTTAATCAGCAATAAGATAATGGCAAGGACTAGCCCTAAAAAAAATGGCGCCATTAACCAACGACTATTAAATATAGTCCTTTCTAAAGCTGTCTCTATAAATTTTATCATAGCATCATTCCTTAGGTTATGACGAAAACTATCCTGTAATTCCTATGAAATCAAGACGTATTTACGAAGTGATAGACTATATATAGTACTTTACTTTATTATCAAAACAATGAGAAAGTTAAATTATGTGGCATAAGAATATCCAACAGCTAAAGTTATCAGACTTGGTTATAAATTCTGAAAATATACGACATGAACCTTATGCTACAAGTGAAGAAGCTATGAAGTGGTTTTTAGATAATAAACCTAATGAAGTAAGAAAATTAGCAGAAGATATTGTATAACAAAACCGCTTAACCGAAATGCCTTTGGTACTTAAGAAAGATAATCAATTTATTGTTTACGATGGCAACAGGCGTATTACATGTTTAAAATATATACAAAACCCTGATTCTGCTACGGAAGCATCTTGGAAAAGGTTTTTTTTAACTCTAAAAAAAGAATGGAAAAATGATTTTCTAGACACCATACAATGTGAACTTGGGACGGATGAAACAACAGTAAATGAAATCATTTTTAGACGTCATAACGGAACAAATAATAGAATAGGACAATTATCCCATGATGAAGATGCCAAAATACGGCAACAGAAAGTGACTAATACATATAAGTTAAATATTGGGAATAAAATTAAACAATTATTTAAAAACGACTTCCCCAAAATAAATACCTCTAGTTTAAAACAGGCTATTATCTACGGAAGCAACACGTACAAGATGTGGGCTAAAGAAGAAAGGCAACGAGCTTTACTTTACCCATAAACAAAAAGAAGTAGAATATGCTCTTATAAAAATCATTGAAGATACAAATAATCGCACAATTACCTTAAAAAATATATTAGATAAACCCGGTAAAAATAAATATTTAGATAAGTTAGAAGGAGAAGGGTACCTCCCTAGTTCAAGGGATAAAGTAGAAGAGTACAAACCTAAGTCTAAAAACCATGACACTACAAAACCTTTAAACCAAGGCACAAGACCTCCCGAACAAACAAGAGAAAAACATGCTCAACAAAAAAGAACAGTTTTAATAAATACTGATTTTCCAAGCCTTGGTAAAGAAAACATAAAGAAAGCAAAGTATATTTAGGAGGAATTAGCTTCGCTCCAACTAAACAAACATTCAAATGCTATTGCTGTTTTATTACGTGTTTTACTTGAGCTCTCTGTAGAAAGTTATATAAAAGAAACAAATCTCAATATCCACGAAAATAAAAATAAAACACTTCCCAAACGATATCAATGCGTAATAAAAGATATGGAAAAAGAAAAAATAATATTAAGCAATGATGCTAAGAATCTAACAAAGTTTACGAATAATGAAGAACTAATATCAATAGATACCTTAAATCAGTACATTCACAATGACAAAATGTTTCCAGCCGAAGAACATCTTCGTTCTATATGGGATAATATTTCTGGTTTTGTCATAAAGTGCCTAGAAAAATAGGATTTTTTGCCTGTTTTCAATTCATGCTAAAACTTCCTCAGCTCTTTTAGCATGAAATAGAAATTGAAGAATTGGAATACTATCTTGACTATTATCTATAGAAATAAGAAGGTTATTTATATAATTCTCATTTTCCAAAATTTCAATATCTGATAATATTGTAACAGGAAAAAATATTTATACAAAATAGTAATAAAATTGGTATTGTTAAAAAAGGACGAAGTAAGTCTCCATACAACCACTCAAGCATTGTAATAGACAGCTTTTGTTGTAAAAACAAGACACCAAAAGATTGAAATAAGCTATAAAAAATAATAACTAAATAAAAATTATAAAGAAGAGATTTACTTTATCTTTAGTAGATCCGGCAACGACCTACTCTCCCACACCTTAAGATGCAGTACCATCAGCGCTGGCGCGTTTAACGACCGAGTTCGGGATGGGATCGGGTTTGACCACGCCGCTATAGCCACCGGATCAACAAAAGATAAAAACTGGCAATTATATTATATTAAGAATTATGGGTATCTATTTTCTTTTCCATTTTCTTTTCCAAATAAATGGAAACAATGAGAAAAATCAAGTCGATCGAACAATTAGTATCGGTAAGCTACACGCATTGCTGCGCTTCCACATCCGACCTATCAACGTGGTGGTCTTCCACGGTTCTCAAGGGAAACCTTGTTTTGAGGGGGGCTTCCCGCTTATATGCTTTCAGCGGTTATCCTGTCCGTACTTAGCTACGCTGCAATGCCACTGGCGTGACAACAGCTCCACCAGAGGTACGTCCACCCCGGTCCTCTCGTACTAGGGGCAGCTCCTCTCAAG
>CAYMEP010000177.1:0-2898 GCA_964389695.1 uncultured Rhodobiaceae bacterium
TAGTACAGAAAATCAAGCACGATTCAGCATGGTAACAATGCAGTCATGGAGAATACAAGAATTGTACCAAGTCATCCTGGGAGCATGTCACCGTTTTAGATCTCTAAAAGGTGTTAATAATCTAGGATCTAGTCTATCTTATCCTGCAGTACCACAGGATCAAATTCACCGCAAAGACCGTCATCATGCACGTCGCATCTATAGATCTGAATGTATGCGTATTTTCACTTTAAAACAAAAATTGCATATTCCAGGTCCAAAGACTGAACAAGAGGCCGTGGGTACTGCTGTTGACTCATATATTGATAGAGTCACCCATCCAGTACTGGAGCAATGGCATCAGGAACAGTTTGCACCTGTAGTTACAGGTACACGTACAATCGTTCAATTTTTATCAATTTTAGAGCATGAACGAGTACATCATGGCCATCATACATTAGACGATCCGTGGGAATCATATATAGAGAGTAGCAATAACGATTTTGCCTCTGGATTCAATTTCATTATGAATTACATACGTCCCTTGTTTCTTTGGGAAAAATTACAGTATCGTGATACTATAATGCTTGGTCAACCACATTTTACAAGCAAGGCGGATTGTGGGTCTTGGATTGCTAGAGGTTGTTTATACAAACATGCACATGAAAATGATAAAAATTACTACAATCATAGTCGGTTGAATTGCCATCGTCTTGTATGTCCGACATGTGGTCCAGCTGCTGCAGGTCGTATGGCATCACGTATAGTTGGCACGTATCGTGAGTATCAACGACTTGAGCAATTAAAGTCCGGTAAAATACGTGTACGGCGTATACTATACGATGTTGATCAACCAATACCAAAAGAAGCTATACGTGATGAGGGTGAACCTGATAAATATTATTGGGACATTGCACGTGAAGCTATTGATTTCACACCAATGGCAATAACACAACCTGCAATACCTAATCAATCACCACGTGCTGTGCATCTGACGATATCATTTGCCAAACCACGTGATGATTATAGTGTCCAATCTGACCTGAACGGTGATGATGCTACAATCAAAAAACGTGGTGCTAAATCAAAAAACCATCATCGTCCTATATTACATGCAACACCTGAAAACTGTTTGACTGCAACTGGTAATATCAAACCCTGGTTAAAACGTCTACTCAAAAGGATGGGTGTCCGGGCATATGTCAAAGTCATGCATCCTTTTCGTTTTGGCTCTGTTGGATCTCATAAATCTGCATCTGATTCGTTTGTTTTAACACCTGATATGGAATGGTCATTGTCAAGATTCCTGGCACGTCATCCAACATTAAGCGCTAAAAATCTCAAAGCATTGGCAGCTTTCCTTGAGCCTCGACCTGAACCACACCTGCACCTACTAGGAGATGCATGGCTCAATAACGATAATGAGATCAAGAAACATATACCAAAAAATGCAGACCCACGTGATTTTCATACTGATGCAGTTGAACGTAAATACGGTATAGTTGTGAATGTCACTGTAGATAGTAATCCACCAGATGATATGTATACTAGACATATTGAAAAACCTAAAGTACGTACAAAATTATACGATGATGATAAAGATCTTGTTGCAATGCTCAAATATCTTTTGAGTCATGCAGGTGTACCAACCAAACCTGGACTATCAGTCTATCAATACTATGGCAAATTACATGGTGTTAAAAGACCACCAAAACCAAAAGAACTATGCAGATGGGAATCATGCCGTCGGCAAGTCATGCCATTAACAGTCAACCTACCAAACATTGGTTGGTTGTATGCACCACTTGAGATTTGGAAACATCAGCGAGTTCTATCAGCTGAAGTATACATGTCACGTTCTGAGGGTGAACGATGGGGCGGTTACAAAGATCCACCGGATATTGATGTACTTGTTAGTGCGACGGGTGGTAGTGTCAAATATTGGTGTCCACCTGACCGTAATATCAAGGGTGAAGTTTCTAACGTCATCCGTGATAGATTGGATCAAATGGAAATTGATCCAAGATTAATAGAGCAAGCTGTTGATTTTAAACCACCAACTTATACCAAGTCAGGTCAACAGATAGGATCTAGTGATTACGACCCACGCCTCAAATACCCAGCAGAGATGTCATTAATGATATCCAAACTGCAGCATTTGAGGATTCGTGTCGGCATCCGTGAATCATTAGATTATCATCTTTAGGGATATCCCTAAACAATTTCTTGGTTTATTGGCCAGTTCTGGTGATTCTAATAGTCATCTCATAAAACATCATACTTCTACTAACATTTTTCACATTATATTTTACGTACTTTGTAGAAAACAGTATCAAAAATATCACTGTATCTATATTATCCCAGATGATGCATTGTTGATTTTGATAGACATCCACATGGGTCTGCTAGACCACGTGGATGTCTACCATTGTATGCACGGCTAAACAGCATTCTTACTTGAAACATCTTGTATATGAGTATTTTTTTAATGTTGAAAAAATGCTTACGACAATAAATGCCGTAAGCACCTGAATTGATAGATGATGGTTATATCTAACAATTCTATACTATTGGTTTGTATATATAAAGATATTTTCAACTCTCTAATCTGCAATATTCAGTCCTAATCACACATTGTGCTGTTATTCAATAATGTCTATGCGGTAATGCACCACATCAAAACAATGTGAAGTTGATAAGATATGATGCATTACACACAATTTCACACTACATGACGGTGTATATATAGACGGTGCTTTTAATCGGCATTGTATGACTGGAGCTCCATCAAGCCGTTATTTACCAGATGTTACAGCTGCTATTGCTAATTATCGATTTGGTGTCATGACTGCATTAGGTAGTGGCAAGGTCCAAGATGCTGCAGTGCTGTTACGTGCATGGGGTGCAATACTAGATCCT
>CAYMEP010000178.1:0-2872 GCA_964389695.1 uncultured Rhodobiaceae bacterium
TGGATCAGGATATAGCTAGTCCAGTAACGAGTTATACTCTTACTGTGACAGCTACGTCGAATGGCACAAGTACTACAAAAGATGCAGTTTTGGAAATCAATGCTGTAGATGAAGCCCCTGTTTTGCTAAAAGAAGAACCTAATATAGCAACTATTATGGGTGTAGAGATTAATTTTTCAGTTGCTATGAATTTTAATGATGTTGATGGTGATACAGTTACCTATACTTATACTGTGACAGATACTGATAATAATATCATAACGCCTACTTGGTTGAGTTTATCCTCTAATGGTGACTTTACGGTTGCTGATACGACATCTTCTTCTGATATAGGTAAATATAATATTACACTTATAGCAAGTACAACAGGAGCGAGCGGTGTAGTACAATCTGTTACAGATATATTTTCATTGTATATAACGTCAATTTCGATTGACGCTACCAGTGGTGTTAACGCCATTGTTTTTGAAGATACCCCCTTGGAAGGGAGTGATGAAGGAACAATCATTGCCACGGATGCTGCACAGGTTACAGGATCTACAATATCATATTCTATAGAGAGTAATGCGTTTGATGGTACTGCTACTATTAATACTATGACGGGTGAATGGGCATATGTTCTTGATCCTAGTGCTTCTAGTTTATATGATGTCAATACAGGGACAGTGACTGATAGTTTCATTGTAGCAGCAACTAGTAGTGTTAATGATACAACAGCTTATCAAACTGTAAATGTAACTATTCATGCTAAAGCTGATGTAATAGGAACCTTAGCAGATGATATTTTGTCCAAGGATACGAGTGGGTTCGATTCTACCTCTGCATTTCAGGGACAACAAGGAGATGATACTATTACGGCAACTGGTTATGGGGATACTATCGTAGGTGGTTATGGGGATGATACGATCCATCTCGCAGATGGAGACGATATAGTTGTTTATCGATTTGGGTCTAATACGCAAAATGTAAATACTGGATATATTGCTTCTGATGGTGGTGACACTGTCAATAACTTTGTCAGAGGAGTTGATAAAGTAGTTTTTGTGGACACAGAAGTGGATTCAACGATAGATGAAGCGGAATTCTTTACGAGTATTAATCCAACAGATAATCATGCTGTTTTGACGTTGTTGTTAGATAGTCAAGATGCTTTGACGGGGATTAGGTTTGATTTTAGTATGAATGGTACGGTCGATGGTGATGCTTTATCTGTACAGACAGGCAATCAATTAACGATAAATTTCTCCACGTCTATTGCAGCAGATGATTGGAAAGACCCATTAGATTATAACAATGGAAATGTAAATAATAATAACGAGATCGTAAATACTTTATATAGCTATCAGAATGTGACGGTGGCTGAATATATTTTCGGAGGAGAAGATAACTTTGTTATGTATAATTCTGAAGATGATATAAACCTTATAATTCTGTAAGTTGTATATAGTTTATATTGAATAGTTAGTTATAAATTTAAAATATTTTTTAGATATTGACCTGTGTAGCTTTTCGTTATGTTGGCAATTTCTTTTGGTGTTCCTGTTGCGATGACTTCTCCGCCTTTATCTCCACCTTCAGGACCAAAATCAATGATATGGTCAGCTGTTTTAATTACATCTAGATTATGTTCAATGATGACAACACTATTACCAGCATCTGCGAGTTCATGTAAAACTTCTAATAATTTGGCGACATCATGAAAATGTAATCCTGTTGTGGGTTCATCAAGGATATATATAGTGCGTCCTGTGGCACGTTTTGAGAGCTCTTTTGCGAGCTTAACTCTTTGAGCTTCACCACCAGATAGAGTGGTTGCTTGTTGTCCTAATGTAATATATCCAAGTCCTACACGTTGTAGAGTGTTTAGTTTATCTTTAATGTTTGGAATGGCTTTGAAAAATTGAGAGGCCTCATCAATAGTCATATTAAGTAGGTCGGCGATGTTTTTGCCTTTGAATCGTATTTCTAACGTTTCACGATTATATCGTTGTGCATGACAGGTATCGCATTTCACATAAACATCAGGTAAGAAGTGCATTGCAATTTTAATAACGCCATCACCTTGGCAGGTTTCACATCGTCCTCCTTTCACATTAAACGAGAAGCGCCCCGCCTTGTATCCACGTGCTTTTGATTCTGGTAAATTTGCAAACCACTATCTAACGGGTGTAAAAATACCTGTATAAGTTGCTGGATTAGATCTTGGTGTTCTGCCAATCGGACTTTGATCAATATCAATAATTTTATCTATATGCTCTAATCCGTCTATTCGTTGATAAGAGGTAGGGATATGTCGTGTGTTATATAGATGGCGTGAAATTGCTTTATAAACTGTGTCGATAAGAAATGTAGATTTTCCTCCTCCTGAAACGCCTGTAATACAGGTCAAGACACCTAACGGCAATTCTACAGAAATATTTTTAAGATTATGCCCACTAGCTCCAATGATATGTAGACATTTTTGAGAAATGCGTTGTTTCTTTGGTATAGGAATGCTCAATGCTCCAGATAAGTATTTTCCTGTGAGGCTTTCTTTAGACTTTAGAATTTTGTCTATTGTACCTTGAGCTACAATTTCTCCACCATTCTTTCCTGCTTCTGGCCCGACATCAATGATATGGTCGGCTTGTCTGATTGCATCTTCATCATGTTCTACGACAATAACTGTATTGCCGAGGTCACGTAATTTTGTGAGTGTTTCGAGGAGGCGTGTATTATCACGTTGATGTAAACCGATTGAAGGTTCATCGAGTACATATAGGACACCTGTTAGCCCAGAACCAATTTGGGAGGCTAAACGAATACGTTGGCTTTCTCCTCCTGATAATGTTCCTGAATTACGAGAAAGGTGAAGATAGTTAAGCCCTACATC
>CAYMEP010000179.1:0-2872 GCA_964389695.1 uncultured Rhodobiaceae bacterium
AAATTTGATGTGCCGTCGTCATTTTTCAAAGCAATCCTGTACCTGAATCAAGCCAAGCCTAACATATTGGAATAGATGATGCTAGGACAACCACGGGAACATAACAGAAATAAGAAAAAGACTATTTAGCAACGATTAAAGAGATCAATTCTTTTTATTAAATTTGTAGTAGCCGTTTAAACTCATCTGTTATTCTTTGCGAAATTTTACGTAAATCATTTTGTTCTAGCTGAATATAACCAGAAGTTACGTCATTATCAGTGCTATGATTCATTAATAATTTAAGGGAATATAAAGATATATTGAGCTGCTCGGCCATCGTTGCAAAAGTACGCCGTAAATCATGGAGTGTGAATTTATATTCATCCGTCTCTTTTGAATTCGCTATGATATGACACATGTGTTGAAGTGACTTTTTAGCGTCAACGATATGACCTTCTTTGCTACCACCATCAAATACCCAAATGTCAGAGCGTGCATTGTTTTTTCTTTTATGGAGTAAGTCATAAACTAAATCTGTCATTGGTAATAATAAAGGTCTATTACTTTTTGTATCGGCAAAAAGCATTGCTTGAAAAAAGAGTATTTTTTGATAAAAGGGTATTTATGATAGGAGAATAAAGTGACGCAATGGAAACATATAAATCAAGCAAATGAGCAACTGGCAATGAATACCTCATTTGTCAAATTGAAACAAGATTCCTTCAAAGGAAAACGTGCTGTGATTATTGGCTCTGGGGTTGCTGGCTTAACCACAGCATATGAACTATTAGCACAAAAAACAGGAATGGAAATCATCATACTCGAGGCAAGAGACCGTACAGGCGGTCGGTGTTTATCATTGCGCAATGGTGATTCCTTTGTAGAAGATTTGGATAATTCTTTATTTAACTCTCCAACTGGTGAGAGACAGCATGTTCATTTTGAAAGACCAAAAGGAGATGCGATACCTTATTTAAATGCAGGACCTGGACGTATCCCATCAAGCCATACTTTTTTATTATCTTATCTTCAAAAATTTGGTGTTGATTTAGAAGTCTATATTATGAATAGTAGTTCTAATTTAACACAATTAAATAATGGGGAATTTGACAATGAACCCATTGTTAATAGACGATTGAAACATGATACCCGTGGATGGATAAGTCAAATGGTGTATCAAAGAGCTACTGAACTTATTGCAGATGTTCTTGGTGATAAGACTAAAGAAGAACAAAAAAAATTGGCAACACTTTTACAAAATTTGATGCGAAAATTTGGTGCTCTTAATGAAGAAGGTGAATTTGTACCTGTGTCTTTGCAAAATGGATTAGATATTACGAATACACGTGCAGGTTACTCAGTTTTACCACAAGTCACCGAAGGTATTCAGGAAGAAATACTTGATTTGGATACTTTATTAAAATCAGAATTTTGGTCAAAAGTTGATTTTTATCAATCAGAAAACTTTTTATGGCAACCAACATTATTTCAACCTGTTGGTGGTATGGATCGTGTACAGAACATATTTGCACAAAAAATATATAGTTTAGGAGGTAAGATATATTTAAACTCTCCTGTGACTAAAGTTGACTGGGATCATTGTAAAAAACAATTTATTATTTCTTATGAGGATGAAAAACAGAATGCTTGTGATATAGTAGCAGACTATTGTTTTAGTAATATGGCTATTCCATTCTTAAAGAAAATTTTATCTGACGATTTACAAGATTGTTCCACAGAACAAGGTTTTGATGAAGAGTTTACTTTAGGTCTACAAGCTGTTTATAATGCACAATTTGCTCCTGTAACGCCTGTTGCAGATGATGGGTTTCAATCATTGTTTTTAGCACATACCTGTAAAGTAGGTTGGCAGGCAAAACGGTCTTTATGGCAAAAATCAACCCCACCTCAAGATAGAGATTTTTCTAATAATTTTAGCTCTGAAGTGGGTGTTGTTCCTATTTTTGGGGGAATATCACGAACAGATAATATCATTACACAAATTTGGTATCCATCTGATGATTATAATGGTGAACTTGGTGTCTTAACCGGGACATATAATTTTAGAGAAGCAGCATATGAAATGGCCTTGTTATCTCCAAAAGAACGATTGGAATTAGCACGTAATCAAGCATCCTTATTCGGAAAATCATTCGGTGAAGGACTAAAAAATGGTATCACGATTGCGTGGCAAAATATGCCTTATATTAAGGGAGGATGGGCACAATGGTTTAATGTGTGTGATAATGTTCGTTTCTTTAACCGTTTAATACAAGGAGCAACAGCAGGTAATGGAGAAAATCCAAACTTTTTTATTGTTGGCGATCAACTTTCTTCTTTACCTGGTTGGCAAGAAGGGGCAGTGGCATCTGGGCTTAATGCCATTAAACGTTTAGCTGAGCCCAAAGTATCATTAGCATATTATTCCTATATCCCTGATACGCGTTTAATCGTAGAAAATATATAAAAATTGATAAGACCCACCATATAACGCTATACATCTATTGGATATGTTTAGTCTTTTTCATCTATTTGTTCATGAATAAGCTTATAGATTTTATAATTTGTGTCTAAGACAATCTCCTGTCCCCATTCATAAGTTAAGTCAATTAACTCACCACATTCATGTTCTTTATGTGTAACCTGAATTGGCAAACCATTTTCCTGCTCTTGGAACTTCACAAATTTGAGAATCTCTTGGGGCATTATGAACGTTGCATCTTTCGGTATATCATTATGGCGGTAAACAGGCGTGTCATTTAGTACGAATTGTATATCATTAGCATTAGCATTAGCATTAGCATTCTTTATATTTATACCATTTGGAGTATTATCTTCTTGCCACCAATCTGGGAAATATGGATGGTCGTACGAGTGTTTACTAATAATG
>CAYMEP010000180.1:0-2859 GCA_964389695.1 uncultured Rhodobiaceae bacterium
CGCAGATGAAGGATAGCGGCATCGAGTGGATTGGCGAGATTCCGTGCGGGTGGGACACCAAACTTTTGAAATATTTTTCAACAGTAACATTAGGAAAAATGTTAACTCCGACAGATAGAGGTGGATATGTGTTAAAACCATATTTGCGTAGTGCAAATATACAAAATGAAACCATTGACATGGAAGATGTGAAGGAAATGTGGTTTTCAAAGAAGGAATTGCACAAGTATATCGTTAAAAAAGGAGATTTACTTGTAAACGAAGGCGGAGATATTGGGAGAACTTCCATTTGGAGCAATGAAATCCCAGAAGTTTATATACAAAACTCCGTAAATAGAGTGGATGTAAAAATAGGTATAAAACAATATTACCTATATCATTTTATTATGAACCATAAGACAGGATGTTTTAATTCAATAGCTAGCCGTGTAAGTATTCCACATTTAACAAAGGAGAAGTTGGAAAGGGTAAAGTTTATATGTCCGATGCTCCAAGAGCAACAACAAATCGCCGACTACCTTGACCGCAAAACTCAGCAGATAGATTCGCTGATCCAAAAGGAAGACCAACGAATCGACTTTTTGAAGGAATATCGACAATCGCTGATATCTGATGTGGTCACGGGGAAGGTGGACGTTAGAGAAAAGACCATATCATGATCCAGACCCGCTGCACCGAAAGGGACTTTGAGGAACATATAGTGCGACGGCTCTGTGAGAGCGGATACCGCGCCGTCTCCCCAGACGAATACGACCGGTCGCTATGTCTGATTCCTTCGCAGCTGATGCGCTTCATTTCCGAGACGCAGCCTAAATCCCTTGAGAAGCTGGAACTCCAATACGGTGCCGATACCGAAGCCAAGTTGGCCAAGCGCATCTCCAACGAGATCGAGTCGCGTGGAGTGATAGACGTTCTGAGAAAAGGGGTCAAGGACAGGGGAGCATATTTTCGGCTGGTCTACTTCGAGCCCAAATCGGGGATGAACCCGGAGCATCGGAAGCTATACGAGCAAAATCGGCTGATTACGATCCGACAGCTCAAATACTCCCGGCGCAACGAGAACTCCATAGATATAGGAATCTTCGTCAACGGAATTCCGATCACGATGCTGGAGCTGAAGAATACCCTGACAGGACAAAATCACGATGACGGCAGAAAACAGTGGAAGTGCGATCGTAACCCCAAGGAAGCGTTGTTCCGTTTCAAGCGGAATTTGGCCTACTTCGCGGTGGGAAACGAGAAGGTCTCCATGGCCACCCGTCTGAACGGCACCAAAACCAGGTTTCTTCCTTTCAACCAAGGGATCGAGAACCCCGTCTATGCAGACGGACACAAAACCCACTACCTGTGGGATGAGATCCTGCAGCCAGACTCCGTGTTGGACCTAGTCGAGCATTTTGTCCACGTTCGAGAGGAAGTCGACCAGGTCTACGATGCTAAAAAGATGAAGGTTGTGAAAAGCAAGCGTGAAGTGCTGATTTTCCCGCGCTTCCACCAAATCAATGTCATTCGCAAGTTAAAGAAAGCGATAATAAAGGATGGCCCTGGACAGCACTACCTCATTCAACACGCCACGGGATCCGGGAAATCCCTGTCCATTGGTTGGTTGAGCCACCTGCTCTCCTCGCTCCACCGATCATCCGCCGCAACCAATCGCATCTTTGACTCGGTGGTGGTCGTGACCGACAGAAGGGTTTTGGACAAGCAACTCCGTAACACCACCATCCAACTGGAACAGACCCAAGGAGTGGTCAATCCCGTTGAGGAGGACTCCCAGCAACTCAAAAGATTTCTAGAACAGGGGAAAGCTATCATCTTGACCACTGTACAGAAATTCCCATTTATTTCCAAGACCATCTCCAAGATGCAGAATAAGACATATGGCGTGGTGGTCGATGAGGTACACTCCTCGCAGGGCGGGGAATCGGCTACACACCTCAGGAAGACGCTCTCAGACCGTTCGTCCGACGCTTCTTCTGAAGACGAAGGCCACGAGGACCTGACAGAAATAGACAAACCTGTTCTGGATGAAATCAGATCCAGGGGGAAACAGCCCAATGTTTCCTTCTTCGGGTTCAGCGGCACCCCGAAAAACAAGACCCTAGAGACCTTCGGGACCAAGACGGAAAATGGATTTGTCGCTTTTGACGTCTACTCAATGGAGCAAAGCATCGCGGAAGGGTTCACGCTGGACGTTCTGAAGAGCTACATCACTTACGAACGTTGCTTCAAAATCAACAAGACCATCAAGGAAGACAGGGAGCTTCCCGAGAGTCGGGCCAAGTCAATGTTGATGCGCTGGGTGGACGATCATCCGCACAACATTCGCGAGAAGAGCAAGATCATTCTGCAGCATTTTAAATGTTACGCCTCCGAAAAAATAAGCGGAAAGGCTCGCGGCATGCTGGTGACCCGTTCTAGAGCCTCCTGCGTAAAATACAAGCTGGAATTTGACAAGCAAATGAAGGAAATGAATCTTGACTATGGTGTGCTGGTGGGCTTCTCCGGAAGCGTCGCCCATGAAGGCAAGCAATACACCGAGGCGGGGATGAACGGCTTCCCTGAGAGGCATACGGAAGAGAAGTTCAAGGATCCAAAATTCAGAATCTTGATCGTGAACAACAAATTCCAGACCGGGTTTGACGAGCCGATGCTGCACACGATGTACGTGGACAAGCCGCTGAGGGGGCTCCAATGTGTGCAGACTCTGTCACGCCTCAATAGAACTATGGCGGGGAAGACCGGTACGTTCGTCTTGGATTTCGTCAACGAGGAGAGCGATGTTCTTGAGGCTTTCCAGCCATACTTCCAAAGCACATCGCTGGCAAAGGAGACAGACCCCAACTGCCTCTACCGGAT
>CAYMEP010000181.1:0-2856 GCA_964389695.1 uncultured Rhodobiaceae bacterium
AGCCAGAACGATTCGAGACGATTCGCTGCAATTCGAAAGCGATTCGCAAACGCGAAAGCAAGAAGAAGAAAACCACCTTTCCCTCAAAGACAAAGCCTTGTTTCTTACAAAGATTATCCGAGCGACTTCTCCACCAACCTCTCCGCTAATCTCTCCACCAACCTCCTTAAACACCATGCCCCCCATCCTCCCCCTATCCTTTGCCTAGCGTAGGCTGTAGTCCGATCCGTAGAGCAGGTTCGGCAGCCAGTCCGTCAGAATGGGAAACAGAGCCGTCAGTGCCAATCCGACCAGCTGCAGGACGATGAACGGAGCCACTCCTCGATAGATATCGCCCGTGCTCACCGACTTCGGCGCGACCCCCCGCAAGTAAAACAAGGAAAAACCAAACGGCGGTGTCATAAAGGAAGTCTGCAAATTGAGCGCGATCAACACTCCCAACCACACAGGGCTGACCCCGCTCAACAGCAGGACGGGCACCGTCAAGGGTACGACGACGAAAATGATTTCAATAAAATCCAAAAAGAAGCCCAACAGAAAAATCAACAACATCACAACCAGCAACTGCGCGACAAACCCGCCGGGCAAATTCAACAGAAATCGCTCGACCAACTCGTCGCCGCCCAAGGCACGAAAGGACAAGGAAAACATCATCGCGCCAATCAACAAGACGAACACCATGGAAGACACCTCCATCGTGCGTCGTGTCACATCGGTCAAAATTTTTGCCCGATGCACCACCCGCACCGCATAGACCAACGCCGCCAAAACGAAAACTCCCAAAAACATAGCGAAAACAAGAGCCGTGCGATCAACCAGCGACGCTTGGTCGCGCGCAATACGCATGTCAAAGAAAAAAGTTAGCGCGATCATCAGAACAAACGCCGCCAAAGCGCTGTACAACAACCGCGTCGTCGTCTTGCTGTTCGCACACTTCAAGGCGCCCAATAACAAGCCTCCAACAGCGCCGACCGCTGCCGCCTCTGTCGATGTAGCGAATCCGAAGAGGATCGAGCCCAACACCGCCAAAATCAAACCTATCGCGGGAAGAACTGCCGTTGCAACCTGCAGAGGAGAGATCGCACGCAACTGCGAGCGCGGCACGGCGGGAGCCGCATCAGGACGGAAAAAAGCGTAGACCATAAGATAGGTAATGTACAAGCCGACCAACAACAATCCCGGCAGCAACGCGCCTGCAAAAAGATCGCCCACCGAAATCGGTTCAGGAGAAAAGTTGCCCATATCCCGCTGCGCCTCGATGTAGGCGTTCGACACTTGGTCGCCCAACAGAATCAGTACGATCGAGGGAGGAATAATCTGCCCCAATGTTCCCGCAGCGCAGATCGTGCCACACGCCAAGCTCGGATCGTAACGATGCTTCAGCATGCTCGGCAAAGAGAGCAAACCCATCGTCACCACCGTCGCCCCCACGATGCCCGTCGATGCGGCAAGCAACCCCCCGACAAGCGCGACCGAAATCCCCAACCCTCCGCGCATCGAGCCGAACAAACCTCCCATCGTCTCCAGCAGCTCTTCGGCAACCTTCGATCGCTCCAGCATGAAACCCATGAAGATGAACAAAGGCACCGCGATCAGAATCACATTGATCATGCTGTTGCCGTAGATCCGCGACGGCAGGGCACCGAGGAAGGCGAGGTCGAAAACACCCAGCAGAACCCCCACCAAGCCCCAAAAAACGCCCGCTCCCGCAAGCGTGAAAGCCACCGGAAAACCCAGCAACAACGCTCCAAACGAAGTGACGAGCATCAAAACGCAGAGAGTATCGGCAAGCGCAAACATGGCAGAAGAAGCAGAAAGATCGACAGAAAGATCGTAAAGACTAGGAAGTTTGTTCCATCACCCAATAGGCGCGAAAAGCCAACAACGCACCTTGAACCATCAAGCTTAAGGGAAAAACGATCAGAAGGCTTTTGAGCAGATAGACGAACTGCAACCCCATCGTTTGGAACGACCCCTCCAGATTTCGCCACGAATCGACGACATAGGGCACGGCAAGCCAAAGCATGAGTAGGCAAAAGGGCAACAATAGCAACAGCACACCGTAGAAATCAACGCGCGCCTGCTGTCCTTTGTCCCAACGGCTGTAGAGGATGTCGATGCGCACATGCCCGTCGCCCGCAAAGGTCACAGCGGCACACAGCATGAAGATGGCGGCGTGTCCGTAGGTGATCATGTCTTGCAGCCAAATGACATTGAAGCCGAACATGTAGCGCGCCAAGACAATGAAGAACTGCAAGCCGACGATTGCCAACACGGCAAACGCTGCAACCTTGCCAAGCCAGCGGTTGACCGCCTCGCCTTTGAGTAACAACTGTTCCACTCGTAAGCGTCCTTTGTCTAAGAGCGGTCAAGCGATCGACGAACGGCAAGCCAACATGACTAACGCAACATGACTAACACAAGACTGGTGGCAAGAGGATGTTCTGCCACCAGCCTTATCGCCTATGATTTCCAGCTCTAGCCAAGCGATTTCGCGCGCTCTTCCAAGTAAGATTGTTCGGAGAGACGCGTCCAACCGGCAACCTCCTTACGAAAGGCAAGGAAAGCCTCACCGATCTTCTTGGCTTTGGCATCGCCGCTGGAAAGCACTTTCTCTTCAAGCACCTCTGCCGAAGCCTTGGCGAGTCCCGCGTAGATCTCGGAGGAGAAACGCTTGAGATGTACGCCTTGTGCGTTGATCAGGTCTTCCAGCGCGTCGGCATTCTTGGCGTTGTATTCTGCCAGCATGTGGTTGTTTTCCGAACGGCACAAGCCCGTCAAGAGCACTTTGTCGGAATCGGAGAAGCTGTTCCAAGTTTCCAAGTTGAAAGCACACTCCAGCCCTGCTCCGGGTTC
>CAYMEP010000182.1:0-2851 GCA_964389695.1 uncultured Rhodobiaceae bacterium
CTATTACAGCCTCTGTTCCATCAAATGTAAGAGTTTCTCCTACTTTTACACGTTTTGCAGGCTTTAAAAGACCTTGCCAACGCCTTGCATCCAAAGATTTTATTAATGTAACTTCAATCTTTGCCCCTTCAGTACCTTTACGATAACGAATTGCCTCAAGCCGTGTCGGTAGAACCTTTGTATCATTAACAATTAATACATCACCAGATCGTAAAAAAGAGGTCAAATCTTTAATTTTTTTATTCTTCAGTGCTCCCGTAGAGGAAATAGACAACAATGCCGCCTCATCACGAGGCACCATAGGACGTAACGCAATACGAGACTCAGGAAGATCAAAATCAAATAAATCAAGCCTCATAATGCCAATCCGTTATATCGAATAATTATTTTTCAAGACGCATAGAAATAATTTTATCAGGGTTTTCCGGTGGCTCACCTGCTGCAAGATTATCAATATGCTCCATACCAGAAGTAACTTCACCCCAAACTGTATATTGATTATCTAAAAAACTACCATCTTCAAAACAAATAAAGAATTGACTATTACCACTATCAGGATGTCCTGACCGTGCCATACCAATCGTACCACGCTCAAAAGGTACATCACTAAACTCTGCACGCAAATCAGTATAATCAGAACCTCCCATACCCGTCCCTGTTGGGTCACCTGTTTGAGCCATAAATCCTTCAATCACACGATGAAAAATAATTCCATCATAAAATTTTTCTGAAACAAGCTTCTTAATGCGTTCTACATGTTTCGGAGCAACATCATCTCTTAAACGAATCTCGACAATTCCTGTTTTCACTTCTAAATACATCTTTTTTCCTTTCGCAACACTAACATTCATGGATATAATAAACATACACAATACACATATTAAAAACTTAACTTTAAACATTAGATACCCTTCATAATATATTGTTTATAAATGTTTTTTTTGAATAACATCTATCACAGAATTTGGAGCAAACAAACGAATATCTTTACCCATTTTAGCAATTTGACGTAACTGAGTTGAAGAAATAAATCCCATATCAGCACTAGCTGTCAAAAAAACTGTTTCTACATTTTCTGCCATCGCACGATTCATAAGTGCCATAGGAGCTTCATAATCATAATCTAAAGCAGAACGTAATCCTTTTATAATCAAAGTCGCTTCATATTCGACCATAGTTTCAATCAGTAACCCTTCAAAAGCAATGACTTTATATTGTTTTTCATCTAGCCCCATTGCATTTAATTCATATTCTAAAACTGAAACACGCTCCTCTATAGAAAAAAAACTCTGTTTTAAAGGATTAACACCAATAGCAACAACCAAACGGTCTACAATAGAAAAAGCACGTCGTATAATATCAAGGTGACCAAGGTTTGGTGGATCAAAACTACCTGCGTAAACACCACATCTCATAATTATTCACCAACAACAAAGTCGGAAGTATCTTCGTCTATACTCTCAGCATCATCACTCTCAGCCAAACAAATTACTGACATAACACGTGCTTCTTTACCTGTCTTAAACACCGTCACACCCTGTGTATTCCGCCCTGCAATCCGAACGCCATTAACCGGACAACGAATTAAAGTTCCCTCATTTGTAACCAACATAATTTCATCACTTTCTTCAACAGGAAACGAGTCAACCACTGTACCATTACGCTCTGTGACTGTCATAGCGATCACCCCCTTACCACCACGCCCAGAAATACGATATTCATAAGCAGATGAACGCTTACCAAAACCATTCTCACTAATTGTCAATAAAAACTGTTCTTTTTCTTTCATCTCTTCAAAACGTTCATGAGAAAGAGACAGGGATACCCCCCCCTCCTCACCTGCATTATCTTCTTCTGTCACCATTACGTCTATCTCCTCATCACCACGACGTAACTGAGAAACTTGTTTCAAATAAGCATTCCGTTCTGCTGGGGAGGCATCATTATGCTCTAAAATAGACATGGAGATAGCAACATTACCTGAATCTAAACGAATTCCTCTCACGCCCGTTGAATTACGGCTACGAAAAACACGCACATCAGTCACAGGAAAACGAATACAACGCCCCGCATTACTCGTTAATAAGACATCATCTTGTTCAGTACATAATTCAACACCTATAATAACTTCACCTTCACTAGGCTTCATAGCAATTTTTCCATTACGATTAATTTTAGAAAAATCAGATAAATCATTACGTCTTACATGTCCCATAGAGGTAGCAAACATCACATGAAACTCTTTCCATGTTTCTTCATCTTTTGGCAATGCCATAACAGTTGCAATTCGTTCACCTTCCTCAAGAGGAAAAATATTTACCATCGCTTTACCACGCGCTTGTGGACTCCCCATAGGTAATTTCCATACCTTCATTTTATAAACCATACCTGTGGTCGAGAAAAACAAGAGCGGTTGATGGGTATTAGCAACAAAAATACGGATAACAAAGTCTTCGTCTTTTGTTGACATACCAGAACGCCCTTTTCCACCACGCCTTTGTGCACGATATGACGATAAAGGAACACGTTTTATATACCCCGAATGACTAACCGTCACGACCATATCATCCTGTGGGATTAAAGACTCATCATCAGCTTCAAATTCACTTTCAATAATTTCGGTACGCCGTGGCGTTGCAAATTCTTCACGAACTTCAATTAATTCATCACTAATAATACTCATGACACGTTCATGGTTTCTTAAAATATCTAAGAAATCTAAGATTTCTCCTCCTAATTTTTCAAGTTCTTCTCCAATTTCTTCTTTTCCCATCGCCGTTAAACGCTGTAAACGTAATTCTAAAATAGCACGAGCCTGAGTTTCACTTAAGAAACAACGCCCCTCTTCACT
>CAYMEP010000183.1:0-2838 GCA_964389695.1 uncultured Rhodobiaceae bacterium
AGGCAAACCTAAAAAAACTATTTTCATGATTTTCCTCGCCCTTTACCAAATTGTGATTTTTTAATCAAATTCTCGTACTGATGAGAAAATAAATAACCTTGTATTTGACTAACCGTATCCATTGTAACACTAACAACAATCAATAAAGACGTCCCTCCAAAATAAAAAGGAATACTATAACGCTGTATTAAGAACTCAGGAAGAAGACAAACAATAGTAAGATACAAGGCTCCAACCACAGTCAAACGAGTCAAAACATAATCAATATGCGTCGCTGTTTTTTCACCAGGCCTAAACCCAGGAATAAAACCACCGGCACGTTTAATGTTATCCGCAGTTTCAGTTGGGTTAAACACCAGTGACGTATAAAAAAAGCAGAAAAACACAATACCTAAAGCGTAACACAACATATATAAAGGTTGCCCCTGCCCTAATAAAGCAGTCAAACTTGAAAACCACCCCACAGTTTCACCATCACCAAACCCAGCAATTGTTGTTGGCAGCAATAAAAGAGACGATGCAAAAATTGGAGGAATAACACCTGCGACATTCAACTTCAAAGGTAAATGTGAGGTTTCTCCATTTGTCATCTTGTTTCCAACTTGACGTTTAGGGTATTGCACCAATAAACGACGTTGCGCACGTTCTACAAACACAATAAATGCAATAACCACGACAATCATCAATAAAAACCCTAGGATAACAAAGGAAGATAATGCACCCTGACGGCCAAGCTCAAACATACTCGCGAAACCACTGGGTAATTCTGCGACAATACCCGCAAATATAATCAACGAAATACCATTCCCAATTCCACGAGCTGTAATCTGTTCTCCAAGCCACATAAGAAAAACAGTACCTCCAACCAATGTCACAACCGCTGTAAACTCAAAAAGAGCTCCAGGAGAAAGTACCAACCCTTCTGAACGCTCTAACCCAACGACAATACCATAACTTTGAACTATCGCTAATAAAACTGTAGCATAACGTGTATATTGATTGATTTTCTGTCTTCCCTGTTCTCCACCCTCTTTTTTCAACTGCACCAAATGAGGCACAGAAGCACTTAATAACTGAAAAATAATTGACGCAGTAATATAAGGCATAATATTGAGAGCAAAAATTGCCATACGCCCAACTGCCCCCCCAGAGAACAAATCAAACATACCAATAACACCGCTTTGGTTTTGTTCAAAAATACCCTTTAAGGCAACAGAATCAATACCAGGCAAAGGAATATAAGTTCCGAAACGATACACAAGCAAAGCAATCAATGTAAATAAAATACGCTTTTTTAGATCCGACGCCCCTCTAAAAGCGGAAAGACTCATATTCGCTGCCAATTGCTCTGCCGCTGATGCCATAATTAAGCCTTACGCCTTATCTTCGGCAAGAGAATCACTTTTCTTTCCCTTAGAAGGCTTCCCCTTTTTTGTATCTTTTAAATTAGTTTTTTCTTTTTGTTCATTTCGGGTCACTATTTTAATACCACACCCTAATTTTTCAACAGCAATCTTCGCCTTCGCTGATATCCCAGCAACTTCAAAGTCTAGTTTTACTTTCAATTCACCATTACCCAAAATACGGACTCCATCCAATTCACGACGAATCACACCAGCTTCTTTCAAAGAAGCTATATTAACCACCATTTTAGGATCTAATTTCTTAGCATCTAAAGCTTGCTGTAACCGTGCAAGGTTAACTGCATTAAAACGTTTTGGATTCGGAACATTAAAGCCTCGCTTCGGCAAGCGCATATGTACAGGCATTTGCCCACCTTCAAAGCCTTTGATTGCAACACCAGATCTAGACTTCTGACCTTTTACACCGCGCCCTGCTGTTTTTCCTTTTCCAGAAGATGATCCACGACCAACACGAAATCTTGTTTTCACAGCACCATCATTATCTCGTAATTGATTCAGTTTCATATGACTTCTCCTAGTTCAACCTTATTTTTTTCTTCAAGGTTTTATTATTCTACAATTTTAACCAAATGTGCAATTTTTGAAATCATACCCCTCACAGAAGGCGTATCTTCTAAAGTTTTACGGCGATGCATCTTATTCAACCCCAAACCAATCAATGTTGCACGCTGATCAGAAGAACGACCAATAGCACTTCCTATCTGTTCAACCGTCAGTGATCCTTTTTTTGCTGCTACCATGCCAATCTCCTAAAATTACGATTCTGATACTTCAGATACAGTCCCACGACGTGCAACAATATCTGATACTTTTTTACCACGTCGAGCAGCAATTTGACGAGGACTAGACTGTTTACGTAACGCATCCATTGTCGCATGAACCATACTATAAGGGTTAGAAGAACCAATAGATTTAGCAACTACATCTTGCATACCCAAAGACTCGAACACGGCACGCATTGGCCCCCCTGCAATGATTCCTGTTCCTGGTGCAGCGGAGCGCAAAATAACTTTACCTGCCCCATGATGACCCTTAATATCATGATGCAACGTCCGCCCTTCACGTAGAGGAACACGAATGATTTTACGCTTTGCGGCTTCAGTTGCTTTACGAATGGCCTCCGGGACTTCTTTAGCCTTACCCATCGCATAACCAACACGACCTTTTTGATCACCAACGACAACAAGTGCCGCAAAACCAAAACGACGCCCCCCTTTAACAACTTTAGACACTCTATTTATATAGACAAGACGATCAACAAATTCACTCTCTTGTTCATCATGTTTACGCGCTCTCTGATTTGCCAATTTTTATTCCCCTTAAAACTTTAAGCCTGTTTCACGTGCGGCTTCTGCCAAAGCCCTAATACGACCATGATATAAATAACTCCCACGATCAAATACAACTTCTGTAA
>CAYMEP010000184.1:0-2795 GCA_964389695.1 uncultured Rhodobiaceae bacterium
GCCAATCATGTTATCTAAACTTGCTGTTACGCCCGATGTCGAATACTCGAGACAGTCAATAGCATGATTGATTAGTATGATACCTGCTTGTCGTATAGTATCGTTTAGGGCTTCCCAACTATTACCGCCGGATTCTAACCAGTGTTGCGCATGTTGAAAATCGCTCCAAACATCTAAAAATAAATCTGAATCAGTATCGTCTTTGAATGCTCCGTAAGGGAGAGTTGGGACTAATTTGCCCCATCTTGTACTTAAATCCAGTAGTAATTCCAGTAGGTTATCGCCGTCACCCGGCTCGCTGTTGTTATGGTATTCTTCTTCCATGCCCTACCACTACACCCGCCACTATATAGTCTAACCTATGAGTAAAATGGATTGCAGTATAGCGTTTGTGAGTATAAAACAAATACTAAATGCACCCCGTCTGAGTATAATTATAACCACTTGACATTACCAATGCCACGGTGAGCGTTCCATAGGGGTTGAGTGTCCCAGTTAACCAAGTCATAGATGTCACATGCCTTGTTGACAATGAATCTTTCAGTCATCTCCGGCCAATCAATCTTAGCAACACCATCCAAGTCCTCCACTTTATCAAAGGCATAGTACTGTCCTCCAGCACCAATAGCGGTGAGGAATGTATCATCAACTTGGTATCGCTTGTCAAGGTGTTCTTTCGCCCATACAACACCAGCAACAGCACCACTAATGCTCTTGTATTTGTGTAGTGGTCTGCGTAATCTGCCCTTCATCAACAGGGATTCGCCTAATTTACCAGTGTTACCGTCGTTAATCAGACCTATTAGGTAGTCATCAATGTCCTCACGGTCTTTACCGTCGAGAATACCACGCAAAGTACCATCCATAGCACTCTTCATAGCCTTTGGCATACGAGCCTGTTTCAACTCCAGCCCTTTGTAGTAGTACTCAGGGTCATGATAGCCCCCGTCAGTCCATGTAACCTTACCAGCGTAGCGATTCTTAGCCTTAAGTATCATAGACTCACACCACTTCTCAAACTCAGTCTCAATAGGTGCCATAGACTCGTTAATCTTGGCTACCAATTGCATACCTTCTTCGGGACTTGGTACTTCGCAGAAGATAGAATCGGTATGGCCGTATCTCACAGGGTAGCCACGGTCATTACACTCATCACGCAGACGGAATAATGTCTGTCTGCTTGTGTATGTGATAGCCGCCGCAATATCAGGATGGTACATACCGTACTTAGAGTCACCTGATACACCATACAGCGAAGCAACCATAGATTTAGTAGCAAACTGCATAGCATCCCACTTACGCTTATCAGCATCAGTAGTAGCCTGTTTCATCAGAGCCTTGTATTCGTTACGCTTGACTGTCATCTTATCCATAACCCTACCAAGCAGACCGCTTTTATCTTGGTCAAACTTGCTACCGTTACCACAGTCCTTGCCATCCTCACTCAAGGTAGTCCAGCATATGTTATGTAACTTGACATTAGAGTGGTACATGGCTTTAATATCCATGATTGCCATGTTAGTATAGCGACCCGGCTCAGGCTCCTGTACATCAGCACCCTCGTAATCCACCTTGTTGAATCGTGGGTCGTCAGGAATACGGCCCTTAAACTGCTCATCCTGTATGAACAGGCTTGTGGCAGGGGCAGTAGTCATAGGTACTGTCTCTATGTCACACTGTACTAAGTGTTGGAATGAAGTAAAGTAATTAGTTACATTTAGGTACTCGTCAAGGCGGGGCAATAACTCCACATCAATTCTATTATAGTGAACATAGGTACCTATGTCGGTGTAGTATGTGTCGTGTCCATCGACCAACTCTAACTTCTTTTCACCCAGTACAAACTCCGCTACCTCATCTAACTTCTGCCCTGCTAATTGACCATTCTTGATAGTCCATAACTTCTTGAATGCTACCATTAAGTCAATACACATACGGCCAGGTATAGGCTGAGTCCACCGCTTATCAGTCACACCATACTTGTAGTTATGCTGATTTAGTGGGGACATTTTTCTAGGGTCAAGCCCTAACTTACGCATACGAGTGCTAATTGTCGATACATCGGCATCAACAAAGTACCAACCAGTTAGTATGTCGGGGTCTTGCTTCTTCATGTGTGCCGCAAAGTCAGCCAGTAATTGACGCTCATTAGCAAACGCTTTTGCTGGTGGGTCAAACACCACTTCTTCTAAGCCTTCAGGATGATTCTTACAGGGAATACTTCTAACCATACCAGCCTTGACATCGGGGTGTTGTAACCAAGTGTACATCTTACCAGTGTATGAATCCTGTGCGCTAAGGATAGTAATTTCCTCGGAGTCTTTTTTCCATTCACCGTCAACATACCATACCCTATGTTCATAGTTAGGGTACGGCTCATTGTCTTTCAGTCTATCGTTTAGCACTTGGTTAGCGAAGGAGATATTACCCTCCCATGTATGATTAGCACGAACCCATTCTCTCCGGTCATATTCATTTCTGAAATATACCTTAGTCAATTTTGTACCATAGACTCCTTCATAACCTTCTTCTGTCCTAACTAAACCGAATGTATCAGTTAGTTTGGCAGTAGGTACAAAGCAATACGGGTATGTCTCAATGACTTCTTGTATTCGCTCCTTAGTCTCGGGGTCACGCCTTCGTATGGTAATCTTACGACCACCGCTATGTGTTACTTGCATACTATTAAGTATGCCTCGCCACTATATATGCGTTTGGACTATTATTCATATATCAAACAGGCCGGAACGAACACCACGACCTCTTGTCTTGATGTCAAAACGCTTGAGCCAGTT
>CAYMEP010000185.1:0-2783 GCA_964389695.1 uncultured Rhodobiaceae bacterium
GACGTGCTATGCGTCATATGGAAAAAGGGCGTGTGGTAATTTTTGCTGCGGGGACTGGAAACCCATTTTTTACAACTGATACGGCAGCTGCATTGCGCGCAGTTGAAATGGGTTGTGATGCTTTGATGAAGGGTACAAATGTTGATGGTGTTTATACAGATGATCCGCAAAAAAACCCAAAAGCAGAACGGTTTGATAAATTAAACTATGTTGACGTTTTACAAAAGGACTTGAAAGTGATGGATGCTTCTGCTGTTAGTCTTTCAAGAGAAAACAAGATCCCAATTATTGTTTTTTCTATTCAATCGCATGGTGCCTTCTTAGATATACTGAGAGGACAAGGGAAATGTACAATTGTGTCCGGAAATTAAGGAGAGTATAATGTCTATAAATTTTGATGATGTAAAACGTCGCATGGAAGGTGCTTTAGGAACATTAAAAAATGATTTTGCAGGGCTGAGAACAGGTCGAGCAAATGTTAACCTTTTAGAGCCTGTTATGGTTGAGGCATATGGACAAAAAGTATCATTATCACAGGTTGGTACAGTTTCTGCACCAGAGCCACAGTTACTTTCTATTCAAGTTTGGGATAAAGGACAGGTGAGTTTTGTAGAAAAGGCTATTCGTGAAGCCGGTTTGGGATTAAATCCTATGGCAGATGGCACATTAGTTCGTGTACCTTTACCTCAATTAAATGAAGAACGACGAGAAGAACTCGTTAAGATTGCAGGTAAATACACAGAACAAGCGCGTGTTGCGATACGTAATATACGTCGAGATTCAATGGATCAGCTTAAAAAGGCAGAAAAAGATAGTGAAATTAGTCAAGATGAACAAAAAGTATTATCTGATAAAGTACAAAAAATGACAGATACTTATATTAAGGAAGTAGATGGAGCGCTTTCTGTTAAAGAAAAAGAAATACGACAAGTCTGATTGGTTAATTTGGTTTTATTATGAAAGAAAGTGGAGTTTTTCCTGAACATATTGGTTTTATCTTAGATGGTAATGGTAGATGGGCGAAAGAAAGGGGCTATGAACGTATAGAAGGTCATAGAGAAGGCTATAAACGATTAGAACAAATTTACGAATATTTGTTAGAACTTAATATTCGTTATGTAACTTTTTTTGTTTTTTCTACTGAAAATAGATTGAGGCCATTAAAAGAAGTGAATGCCCTTATGGATATGGGGGGGAAGTTTGTAGAGACTCAAACGCAAAAGCTTAATAATCATAATGTTAAGGTTTTAATTTCTGGAACGCCTGAGGGGATAGACGATACAGCTTGGAGTGCGGCTAAAAACCTCGAGGATTTGACAAAAGACAATACAAATTCTTATCTACAATTTGCATTTAATTATGGTTCTTGGCAAGAAGTGACTTCTATGACACGTCGTATTGCAAAGCTTGTAAAGTCGGGGGATATCGATATAGGAGATATAACTCAAGACTATATAAAACAAAACTTATGGACTGCTCAATTTCCCAATTTAGACTTGGTGATTAGAACGGGTGGAGAAAAGCGTTTAAGTAATTTTATGTTGTTACAGAGTGCTTATGCAGAGCTATATTTTACCGATACCTTATGGCCAGAGTTTTCCAAAACAGATTTAGATGATGCTTTAGAAGATTATATGAAACGTCAACGACGTTTTGGTGTGATTGTTGATTGATATCTGATGCTACTTATGTCCTCTGAAGTGAAAAAACGTATATTAACAAGTCTTGTATTGTTGCCAATAATAACTATTGTAATTTTACAAGGCGGTTTGATTTATTTTGCGCTTATTTTTTTGCTTGCAATTCTAATGTGTTATGAGTGGATGTTAATGTTTAAAGTAAATAGAGTTGCTGTTTCTACGGCTGTTTTATTGCTTCTCTTGTCTATATTGATTTTATCAACTTACTTATTAGATATAGGTTTTTTATGTGTTGTTTTAGTGTCTTGTTTATTTTTGGGCATAATTTATTGTATCTTATGTGGTGAACGCCTAACTGTTATTATCGGAGCTTATTTTTATATAGGGTTTCCTATTATGGCTTTGATTATTCTACGTTCTGTTGAAATAAGTGGTGTTTTAATACTTTATTTATTTTTATCGGTAGCGCTAATTGATATGTTTGCCATGTTATTTGGTAAAAAGATTGGTGGAGCGAAGCTTGCCCCAGTTATTTCACCAAATAAAACATGGGCTGGCTTAGGTGGGGCAATTTTTGCGGGGGTGTTTACCAGTCTTATACTTGCTTATATTGTAACGGATAAGTCATTTGGAATATTTATTAAATTTGGTATGTGGGGTATAGCATTAGGTATTGTGGCACAATTAGGTGACCTTTTTGAGTCATATATTAAAAGGTGTCTGAAGGTAAAAGATTCAGGAACTATTTTACCTGGTCATGGAGGAATTCTTGATCGAGTTGATGGTTTAATTTTTGTTTTAGTTCTAGTCCTTATACTTTACCTTTTTAAAGTTGATTTTTTAATGGAGTTCATATGAGTGAAATTATTTCTATTCTAGGGGGGACAGGCAGTATTGGAGACCATACCTTAGATATTGTGCGTCAACATTCAGGACGATTTCAAATTGGTGCAGTAACAGCCTATGAAAACGTAGAAAAGCTTATTAAGATTTGTCATGAATATCACCCTAAATTTGTAGTCATTGGAAAGGAAGCATTATTTCCACGGTTGCGTGAGGGTGTAAAAGGTTTAGATATAGAGCTATCTTGTGGAGAATCTGGGATCATAGAAGCTGCACAATATCCTGCAGATCGTATTATGG
>CAYMEP010000186.1:0-2756 GCA_964389695.1 uncultured Rhodobiaceae bacterium
CCATATACCACGGTTTCGACAATTTTATCTACTTCTGCCATAGACTCTTTACGCAAAGCCATAAGACGTACGTCAGATTTTTTTGCCTCTTCCCTTATTGTTTCCATAAGTTCGGATTCTTCTTTAGCAATTTTAGACTTCATCTCTACTTGCGTTTTTTGTTTTTTTCTCATTGCATTTTCACGTGCTTTTTCGTAACTCATTTTATAATTCTCTGCTTCTTTTGTAGCAGATTCATGAGCAGTTTTTGCCAAACTAAGATTTTCATCGATTGTTCTTTTTCGTTCCTGCAAAACATTATTTATACGTGGCAATACTAATACCGATAATAATACGTAAAGTAATACAAAGCTGATCGTCAGCCAAACAAGCTGCGGTACAAATACAGATGGGTCAAATTGTGGCATAAACTTCTCGGTCTCTTAAGTCACAAATAACATAATCAAAGCAATAACTAAGCCAAATAAACCTGTTGCCTCTGCTAATGCAAACCCTAACAACAAATTAGGAAATTGACTTTGTGCAGCAGACGGATTACGGAATGCTCCAGTTAAATAACTACTAAATATCATACCAATACTAATACCTGCACCTGCAAGGGCAATACATGCCATTCCTGCTCCAATATATTTTGCGGCTTCTGCTTCCATAACTTTTCTCCATTCTTACCCATTTGGGCGATTAGCAATAAATTAATGATCTATATGAATAACATCATTCAAATAAATACATGTTAAAATTGCAAACACATAGGCTTGCAAAAACGCAATAAGTAACTCCAATCCAGTCAAACCGACCATCATAGCAAAGGGGGCAATCGTACCAATAGTTGCAAAACCACCGAACGCCAAAATCGCCGTTACAAAGCTTGCAAAGACTTTTAACATCGTATGCCCAGCAAGCATATTCGCAAACAAACGAACTGACAAGCTAAGAGGTCTTGTTAAATAAGAAATAAACTCGATCACAATTAATAAAGGTAACAGAATTACAGGCACTCCCGCAGGAGCAAAAAGACGAAAAAACCCTAAACCATGTTTTATTAAACCAACCATAGTAATTAACACAAATACAACAGAAGCAAGAGCAAAAGTCACGATCAAATGACTTGTCACCGTAAAAGAATAAGGCAATAAACCGAGCAAATTACTAAATAAAATAAAAACAAATAAAGTAAAAACAAAAGAAAAGTATTTTATACCTTCCTGCCCAGTATTTTCACGAAGCATATTTGCAATAAATTCATAAAACATTTCACCTACAGATTGCAACCGATTAGGTATAAGCGACATATTACGTGTCGATAATAATAATAAAGCTACAGAAGAAAGTACTGTAATCATCATCCAAAGTGCAGCATTGGTAAATGACATATCTAAACCATAAAAATTTATAGCATCTCCTATATTCTGAATCTCAAACTGATGCATAGGATCAAATTTGTTTACGTCACCATGTCCTTCTATTTTACTTTGATTTGCCACGTTTATCTCTTTGCCTTATCTTGTATAGATACTTTTACATTACTTTTTTTCATTTGCATGAACCCACCGATTCGTTTTGTTTCACGCATCATATTAAAAATACCTGCCACTAAACCTAGAACAAGCATCACTAACAAAAACAATGGACTCGTTGAAAAAAAATCATCAATCAACCATCCTATAATTCCACCAACACAAATACCAACACACAGCTCAATAGATAGTCTATAAGCCAAACCAAGCATCATACCACGACCATTACGTTCTTTTTTAGGTCTACGGTGCTCCTGAACTTTTTCAATCTTTTTTTTAAGATCACTTAGTGATAAGTCATAATTCTTCATCTTTGTTCCTACGTAAGACTTAAAAATATCTCTAAAATTCACGGTCACATTATCCCTTGATCTATAGAGTGTCAAGCCTACGTTTCCTAATGGAGCTTTCATACATCATTATACAAAGATTCGCCCTTTAAAAGTTATCTTTTAACCAATTACTACCTTTTTTAATCCCAGACCAAGCAAAGAATAATAACATTTCTACAACTAACATCTTATCTCTATTATTAAGATTTATCTTATTCTAGGCGATGTCTATCACTAATGTATCATAAGCAGTAAATTCACCATCTGTAGCTTCAATATCTATTATGAATGAAGATTCACTACCTAATTGATAAGTTATATCTAATATATTATCACCTATAATACCTGCAAACGATAATTTCTCTTGCCAAGCGTTCATATCGTTTTCTATTTGGTTTACAACAGAAAAATTAAGTTCATCTCCATCTAAGTCTGTGAAGTAATCATTTAAGTCGTACTGTATTGAACCAAAAACATCTTCTTCTACAAAAACATTACTTAATAACTGAGAATTCTCGATTCCTTCATTAACATCTATCACCTCATAATTGATAACGTATCTCCTATGAATGTTCATGCTTGGGATTGTAACCAAGACCTTTATATAGTGGTAAGCATCTTCATAGCTGACTGCTGCAGGATCCCCAGTATAACTTACGACTCCTTCATCATTTATATTAAAACCAGTATTACCATATGCGTTCTGATCATAGAGAAAATAAGAAACAACGTGCTCTTGACCTTGCGGAACCACAGTATCCACTATCTTCGACAAATCAGTAATAAAAATAGGGGCATCTGTATAACTTACATTCTCGACAATAACAGGAACACTATTGTCTAAATTGATATAAATATTTTGTGTAGCAGAATATTGAGTGAGGTTACCATCATCATCGAGTGATGT
>CAYMEP010000187.1:0-2752 GCA_964389695.1 uncultured Rhodobiaceae bacterium
ATCAAAAACTCGACCGTCTCCTGTTCATGCGACACATAGCGCGATTTGTCAATATCGATCTTGGAGGCAACGGCGCGTTCTTCTATGCTTTCGGCGTTGTCCGCAACAAGCCGCATCAGCTTCTTGTCGCCGCGCGCCATCTTCTTGAACTTCGTTATCACAAACGACATCTCTTGAATCAGCGAATCGACTCCGACCGATGCAAACATTGTCCCTTGCTCCACACGCCTTCCCTCAAAGGATAGGACGATCGTGTCGATAGCATCGCCTATCGCCTCTACCGAACCTAGCGGATACTTCCATCTCAACAGCTGCTTCATGGCTTCCATCTGCTCTGGCTCACCTATGACTTTCAACCCCACCATCGCAGCCCTTGCTTCGTGCGGATAGTCTCCCCTCGCAACCCAGTTAAAAGGTTCGTCTTCTAGGCTTGCCAGCCCTCTCGCCCGACCGCTCTTACCTTCCATCTCTGTAGGCATTGACTCGAAAATAGCCTGCCGCTGTCCGACAGGGCGCGATCGTATGTAGCGTGCCATGTCCATAACCGTGCCGCGCTCTTGGATTGTGTTTTTCTCGGCGGCGAGATTCCTCATCGTTTCGGGCGTGATGCCATCCGCCTCCCGAAACACCTCCACCCGCAAAAACACTCCTTTCTGCCCTTCCTCTACAAACTTGATGAACTGATTCCTGCGCTGATGTCCGTCGACAATGTCTAGCCGTCCGTTCTTCCACAAGTAGCCCATCGCAACATCCGCAGCGTTCGAGTTGAACTTCTTGGTTGTCTTGATTCCTCCCTTCTTCACGACTCCTGTTATCGGGTCTGACTCCTTGTGTTGCCAGACTCTCGGCTGGATTCTCGTCTTGTTTGAAATATCCCCGCCGTGAAAGGTCAGAGTGTAAGCCCCTCCGTTCGGCGACGGACTCATGATTCCTTTGTAAGCCTTCTCCTCTGCAGGGGTAAGAGTCTTGGAGGACAGGGAGAAGTCGGGTTGAATCTGTGTGGTTTTCACCAAAGCCTCTGGCGAGACAAGAAAAGGCGAGGTCGCAAGAGGATCGTTCAGGTTGATATTCACGCCGTTGAGGGTAAAGGGGGTGTCGGGTTGCAGCGCGTAATCCGTCGTGAGGTTGTCGCGCAGAGCATCGCTTATTTCATCCGCCACCTCTTCTGTCTGAGGCACGACGACTTCCTCAAGGCTTTCAGGCAGGGCGAGCCTGTGGGGAGACATAAGGCGGTCTTGCTCTGCAACCTCTCTTTCGACTCTCGCCTGTTGCGATGTTATCAAGGGCGGTTCTTCACTTGCCTTCTTCATCAACTTCGCTGTCGGCAAAAGGTTCTTTTCGATGTCGATTCCCTTCGCCAAATCCTTCGCGGATTCCACCTCTTCTGCAAACTCCCCTGCGTAAGCCCTCTCCGCTAGGTCTTTTCTGTCAAGCTCCAGCTGCTCTGTGGCTTCTCGTATGTCAAACTTCTCTCGCCTTCCCGCTCTCCCTCGCAAGCGGTCTATGCGGTCGCCTACGCGGTCAATCGCTTTGCTTACCGGCTTGCTTGCCCGCCTCATCACTCCACTATCTCTCTGCAAGGCTTTCAGAGCTGCTTCCTGCTCTGTGAGCTCTGTAGTCTTCTCGGCTTCGGCGATGCGCTGCCTGTTGCGGAAAACACGATTGCTCAACGCCGTCCCCCCCGCGCCAACCAAAAAGCCAAAGCCCGCGCCAAAGCCCGCGCCCATAGCCATAGCCTTCTCGTAGCCATAGGGGTCAAGCTCGATGCCTGCGATGTCATGCCTGTTTCTGTCTAAATCGTACGAGATTCTCTCGCCAACAGCTCCCAATACTGCTTCGGTCGCGCCTACTCTCGCCCCCACGCGCAACGCTGATTTCCCCGCACCTATAAAGCCAGTGCCAATCCATAACGACGCGAAGTTCCACGGTCGTATCATCTCCGCAACAAAGTTTCCCCCGAAAGCCTTCACGCCATAGCCCTTCGCAAAAGCCATGTTCTGCAACTGTTGAAAGTTCTTCTCGTGGGCGAGCATGCGCTTGCGAAACTTCGAGAACCCAGTTCCCTTCCTAGTAAGGTTTTCCTCTAGCCTCATATATTCTTCAGCTTTCTCCCTACCCTCTTGCCACTTGTCCTCTCTGCTCGCCTGCAACACTTCCGCCCTTGCCTTGTGTATCGCTCGCATATCTTCGGGGTAATCTTCTATCTTGTCGTCAAACCCGTATCCCAAACTTTCTGCGAGAGAGTCGATTGCTTCCTCACGACTAATATCCCCGCTTTTCCAGCTATCGAAAATATCTAACTGCTCTCCGTCCAAATAGGAAAGTATGGAGTTCTCCATTCCCCCTTCCTTTTTCATTCTATTCCATTCTCTCCTATCCATTCCATACCCAAAAGGTTTATGGCGATGGCGGATGTTCGCGCCAATGCTACCCCAAAACGGACTTTCATTTATTCTTCTTGCCGAGATGTTAAAAGCTGCCTCCTCAGGAGTCGGCATCGATTGGATGTTTTCAGGCAATGAGTTGTAGTTTGTGCCGTCAAAAAAAGTCATGGCGATACTACTGCTTCAGGAATCCCGCCGTTGCCAAGAATCCCGCTGTTGTCAGGGGGGGTTGATTCATCACTGCTTTCTTGCGGTGTCTCGCTCGCGTCGAGGGTGAATACAATTTTCTTGTCTCCATACACTTCCCCAGTTAAAGGATTCTTAAAGATATACTTCCCCCTGCCAAGATGGACTGCCATAAGGTCTCC
>CAYMEP010000188.1:0-2712 GCA_964389695.1 uncultured Rhodobiaceae bacterium
ACTTTCTTGTAAATAGAGATTTGTTGTTGATTGGTTGTGGTAAAATGGGTTTTTTTTTTTTTCTAGGTTGGTTACAAGCTGGAATTAATCCCAAAAATATTTATGTTATCGACCCTACTCCTTCTCAAGCTCTACAAAATATACCTATTCATCTAAACCCTTCTATGAATGAAATTTCTGATTTATCTCAGGCGTTCATTGTTTGTGCTGTGAAACCACAAATCATTGATATGGTTCTAGAAAAGATTGTTTCTTATTTTTCTGACGATTGTCTATTTTTATCGATTGTTGCAGGAGTTTCTTTAGAGAGTTTATGTATAAAAATAAATAATGAAAATATCATTCGGGCGATGCCAAATACCGCAGCATCTATTGCTCAATCGATGACAGTACTTTGTGCATCCCAGAAAGTAAAACAAGAGGATAAAGACTTTTGTGAAACAATGATGGCAGCCATTGGAAAAGTCTCTTGGATTGAGAACGAGCAAGATATGGATGCAGTGACAGCTTTGAGTGGTAGTGGTCCTGCCTATGTATTTTATATGGTAGAGGCTTTAACACATATGGGAAAAGAATTAGGCCTATCAGAAGATTTCTCTTATGAATTAGCACTCCAGACAGTGATAGGTTCTGGTGAGATGTTAGCAGTATCAGAAAATAGTGCGGCAATACTCCGTCAAAATGTTACTTCTCCAAATGGAACGACACAAGCGGCTTTGGAAGTATTGATGGCAAAAGACGGGTTAAAGCAGCTTATATATAAGACTGGAGAAGCTGCTCAAAAACGTTCACGTTCTTTGTCGGAAGGTGAATAAGCGCATAAAAAGAGAATTTTACATTGATTGACATATTTATACCCTATTGATATGCCTAGTCATTGAATATATCATCATACCATCATTACAATGAGGATAATATGGAATTAGCATTTGATCAGCGTGAAGGCTTTATTTGGATGAATGGAGAGTTTCTGCCTTGGGCAGAGGCAAAAATACATGTTTTGACGCATGGACTGCATTATGGATCATGTGTGTTTGAGGGTGTACGTGCTTATGAGGGAGAAGTTTTTAAATTAGAAGAGCATACAGAACGGTTGTTTTACTCAGCACAGGAACTTGGGTTTGAAATTCCCTATCAACAAGATGAAATTAATCAAGTTTGTGTTGAGGTGTTACAAAAAAATAATTTGTCAGATGGATACTTACGTCCTTTAGCATGGCGTGGAAGTGAAATGATGGGAGTTTCCGCACAAAATAACCGTATTAATGTTGCTGTTGCTGCGTGGCAATGGCCATCATATTTTGACCCAGAAGAACGCTTGAAAGGTATCCGATTAGATATTGCAAAATACCAACGTCCTTCGCCCATGACGATTCCGTGTCGTGCTAAAGCTGCAGGATTATATATGATTTGTACTTTGTCTAAACATGAGGCAGAAAGTAGAGGTTATGCTGATGCTATGATGTTAGATTACCGAGGTTATGTTGCTGAAACAACTGGAGCAAACTTATTTTTCATTCAAGAAGGTGTTATACATACACCGTTACCAGATTGTTTTTTAGATGGGATTACACGTCGTACTGTACTTTCTTTAGCAAAACAGCGTGGAATAAAAATTATAGAACGACATATATTGCCTGAAGAACTTAAAGAATTTGAAGAATGTTTTATTACGGGTACAGCAGCAGAAGTGACAGCTGTATCAAAAATTGGTGATGATAGTTTTTTTCCTAGTCATATTACTAAGAATTTAATGGATGATTATGAGACTCTAGTAAAACAAAAAAGGACTTAATCTTTTTTATACCTTTTTGAGTATTGAAGGGCTGTTTTGCAATATTGGTAACTAGTGGTCAGTGTTATAACCGTTGATATTATAATTAATGTAAATGCAATATAACTAAGATAGGGAGAAAGTTTCTGGCCCCAATTATCAGATAATAAAATTCCTATTGCAAATAATAGCATATATGTTTTAACTTTTGCTAAATAAGGGCTAGGTAGTTCTAAAGCTTGGCTGTTCATATATTCACGCACTCCTGAAATAAAAATTTCACGAGTGATGCAAATCATTATAGCAACCATAACAATACCTGTGATTCTTTCAAGATGAATTAATACGATGCTAAGTATAATAAATAGAAGTTTATCGGCAATGGGGTCTAACATTTGTCCAAAACGTGATTGAAGATTATATTTCCTTGCTATCCAACCATCTAACATATCTGTGTAGCCTATCACTGTGTATAAAAGGGCATTGAAAATGGATAAACTTGGATAATATGCCAAAATACCAATCAATGGTATAAATAGAATTCGTAATAAAGTGAGTATATTCGGAATGTGCTGTAACATAAATGTTATGACCTTTGAGAGTGAAAGTAATGATATATTTCTTGAGCGGTTTTTTTACTGATGCCTTTTACTTTTTGTAAGTCTTTTGTTGTTGCTTGCATAACTAATTTTGTAGAACCAAAGTGATATAATAGCATCTTTTTCCGTTTTTTGCCAACCATTGGTATATTATCTAGAGGAGAGCTGTAAATATTCTTTTTCCGTTTTGCTCGATGCGATGTAATAGCAAAATGATGAACCGTATCTCTTAGTCTTTGTAAAAAATATAAAAGAGGGCTATCTAAAGGTAAAGTAAAACTAGAGTGATTGGGTATAAAGAATTTTTCTTTACCAGCATTACGAATGACACCTTTAGCA
>CAYMEP010000189.1:0-2693 GCA_964389695.1 uncultured Rhodobiaceae bacterium
AGTGTTAAACCAAGAGACTTTGTATGTAAAAGCATCATCTATAAATTCAGATGAGGCAACGGCAACGGTGGTTGTTAATATTAATAATGTGATAGAAGACCCATTCCTTAATGAAACATTTGAGGATGTTACTATGCGTGCGAGTGATACTACTGTGGTTCTTATAAAACGTAATTTTACGTTTGAGACGGGAGGGACTTATCCTTTTTCATATGCATTGGATACTGGAACAACTGTAAATTGGATAAATATAGTTTCGTATGATTATGGTGCTGGTAATAACAATGGAAGTGCACTGTATATTGAAACTGTTGGAGATGATATGCCCTTGCCTGGGTCGTATGTTGTTACTATTCAAGTGTTCGCCCGTGTCAATGGGACATTCGCTCCTGTAGCCTCAGGTACAGATAGCTTTGTTTTGACAATATTAGATGATACTGTTCCTCAATTTTCAGAGTCTACTTATAATTTTACGATTCTAGAAAATCAATCTTTTGGACAAAATGTAGGAATCGTTAGTGTTGTTGATAAGGCGGAAGATGCTGTTATTAGCTATAGTTTCTCTGATGGCCGGTTGGTTTCTGGTGATTATCATATTGATGCAATTAGTGGTTTGATTGTGTATCAAGGGCAAGGTTATGATTACGAAACCACCCCAGGATTAGTTGAAACACTTTCTGTAACTGCAACTGGAGTAGGTGTGGTGACCGTAACATCTACAGTGGATGTAACAGTCAGTGTTGGAAATGTTTCTGAAGTGCAAACTTTGTTAAGTAATGTAGAAGAACAATCAGGGGTATTCGAGGTGGAAAGTGACTTCTCGATTGCTGACTATTTTATAATTGATAATGGTGACAATATAGAAAATTATTCTTTTCTTGTCACGAAAGATTCGTTGCTTATTAATGATCCATATTGGTTGACGTTAAGTGATAATGGAATTTTTACAGTCGCAGACTCAACTCCATTAGGAACTTATGAGGTTACGGTTAGCGCTTCAGTATTGAATGATAATGGTGTCCTCATCTCTAACAGTAGTGTTTTTCAATTAACCATTTACCCAGAAGCACCCCCAGAGTTTGAAAGCTCTGTTTATATTTTTGAAATAACAGAAAATCGAGATGCTAGTTACAATGCAATAGACTTAGGTGTGGTACCTATCAAAAATATTGATGCAAATAATCCTGTAATATATCGTTTCTCGAATGGTTGGTTAAATTTTGGTGATTATCGCATTGATGAAACGAGTGGTGAAATCTCTTATGTTGGGCAAGGGCTGGACTATGGTGAGGGAGCAATAGAGAAGTTATCTATACAAGCAATATCACAGCAAGGTAAAGCACCTGCTGTAGCCGATGTGTTTGTGTATGTGTTGGATACAGTGGAAGAGTTTAGTATTCTTTCTGATATCGAAAATTTAGAGCTAATGCAAGGTGAAAGCTATTCTATCGCTGATCATTTTTATCATGCAGGTGAGGCTCCGATAATTTATAGTTATACTGTAGCTGTGGGAGATACGGTAGGTTTTATTAATCCTTCTGGGTTAACCTTATCTAATGAAGGGGTGTTGGAGGTTAGTGGTCCGCTTCCTTTACGTAAGTATTACATTACTGTTACCGCAACGGTAGATGACCGTTCATTAACTAATACATTTATTCTAGAAGTTTTAGAAGACCCTGAGGAGAAAAAGGTTGGATTTGACGCCCCATCTTATCATTTTGATTTATTAGAAAACCAAGATGGAAGCTCTAAATTTATAATTGTTGGTCAGGTTCTTGCTGATAGTTCTGAGTCTAATTATGCGGTGACGTATAGTTTTTCTAATGGTAGTGATACTTTTGGTGATTATAGTATTGGTGATTATGGTATTGTTTTTTACCATGGTTTGGGTGTTGATTATGAAAATGTTACCATGGAGACGCTTTCTGTACAGGCAACGGTAAGGGTAGGTGCGGAAACTTTTGTTGCAACAACGGAGGTTTTTGTCAATATTCAAGATGTTGTAGAAGGAATTAATTTAGTTTCTACTTTGCCTAACCGGAGTGGCACTTTGTTTTTAGAGAGCCAATTTTCTGTGGTAGATTACTTTGAAGATATAGATATGCATAGTGTCTTAGATTATAGCTATACAGCTATACAAAATGGGCAAACTATACTTCTTGATTGGTTAACTTTATCCGATGAAGGGCTGTTTGAAATAAAAGAAAATTCGGAATTAGGTGAATATTTGATTACAGTTCAGCGGACAAAATATGATGTTGATGGAGAACAAATTTCAGTGAGTGCTGGCTTTGTGCTGAATATATGGACACCTACGGTTTCAGTTGAGGCTAGAAGTGAGCTATTTGGCTCCGTTTCAGAAGATGTATTTGATGAACAGGTTGTGACAGGTCTTATTGTTGGGAGTGATACCGCTAATGCAACCTTATTAAATAATATTGATGTAGTATATTATATCAAATCTGAGAGCAGCTATGGTGACGTTCGTATTAATTATGAAACTGGTCAGTGGCATTATGCACTAGATAGTGATATTTCAGAAGTTAATGATTTGGGTGAGGGAGATATATTGCTGGATCATTTCGTCGTAGAAGTGGTCAGTGGTATTAATGGTACAAGAATCTATCAAACTATAGATATCACTATCAATGGTATAGATGATGCGCAAGGTGATCTATCAAATAACCGTATTG
>CAYMEP010000190.1:0-2689 GCA_964389695.1 uncultured Rhodobiaceae bacterium
CTGTAAGGTTGCATTGACTGTTACCACCCCTCCAACCATAGTCGCAGAGATGTCAGATACATGTGTGGGCGTACCCAAGTCGTAATCGTACAATAAATCAACCTTTGCGTTATGAAAAGGTGAGTTTTCAAGTGGTTGTGATTCCTTTAATTTTGCAAAATATCTGAATATTGCCATATTTTTGACCTCTTCTTCGTTGTCTTGTGATGATGCACACTCGGCATAGTCGCTTGGTGCATATTTTTGGATATTGTCACGCATGAACTCTGATTGGTCAAAGAATGGGTTTTGTTCTTTGTATTTACGCATAGCCATCGTGGCTATGACACCATTACCAATCCCCTCTACGATGTCTTGTTGTAGCAACTTTATCATATACACAGCATGTTTTGTATCCTTTGTCATGGATAGAGTGATAGTTGGTGGCTCCAGCTCCACTTCAACATCAAGTGTGTCCAAAAACTCTGCTAATTTACCACTGTTTGGTGCATCTATCACGAGTTGTTCTCACCACCATTAGTATTTTTCTCATAACCACGCTTTGACACGTTGTCTAGGAGCTTGTCACGGCTTTCTTGTGATTCTCGCAGTCGTGCTGCACGTTCTGCGTTGCCAAGGATTGTCTGCACTTGCCCCTTGAACATGCTCAACTGCTGCTCGTCCAAGGTCATTAGGCATGATTCTAGCTTTTTGAGATATTTACCATTGAATCGTGACTCTCCAAAATCATCTAAAGGTGGTTCACCCACAACCTTTTCAGTTGTTACACTGTCATCATAGTGTTTTATTGCGTCACGTATGATGTCGGAACGGTTTTGGTCAGGGAATGTCTTGGTTAGGTTGACCAAAATATCACTATCTTCCTTTGATGCACGTATGGTTATTGTGGTTATAATGGTCATAGGCAGGGACCAACGGTGATTAAGAGAGGAAAGAACAAAGGTGTATTATATGGTTGTAGTGACAATATAACGCTGTGTATTATGGTTAATATAAGCGTTTTTGCTGTTTTTATATAATAAAGTTTATTTTATTATTCCAAGTTTAACGGTAATGGTTAATATAAAGTTTAGTTTTTATATACATCCACAGCATGTGCAAACCCTAATACGATTTTATCTTCAACGAATGTTGGCACGACAAGTGAATCCCCATATTCAATATACAATGTGTTCAACTTCCCCATATTTTTAATTATATCGTCTTGTGACATACCAATGACATCTATTGTTATTCTCTTGGTTTCCAAGACGTGGCTAATGCATAGGGAGTTGAGTTGTTTGGAAATCTCACCTAAAATCTCTATTTGCCCGTTATTGTCCACCTCGGCTATTTTATCAGCACCTTTCACCTTATAGTGTTTTTTGAGGTCAAACGTTGCCATATCTTGTCAGGTGGACTTCCCCAATATAAACGGTTATTTGCCAACGTTGCCTTTTTTGCATCTTGAACGCAATGCGTCAAGGCAATGTTCCATATTCAACTCTATAATCTGTTCATGAGTGACACAGCAGGGGCATAGTTGATACATTGCCCAGCTACCTGTTTTGCTTTGTATGTGCTTCAAGGTGTGGAGGCAGTTCTCACCTAGACATCGCATTTTTTCTTTCTCCGTTTGTCAACATTACGGGCTATGCAAGAGTTGACATATATATGCACTCTTGATTTCAGCATGCTGGTCATTGCCAACTGCTCTTCTGTTATGCAACAAGGACATAGTTGGAATAGTTCCCAGCTACTTCTGGCACCGTGCACCTTTCTTATGATGTGCTTGCATTCTGGGTTTAGACACCGCATTTTATCTCAATCCAGTGCTTTGGACAATTCGTCAATCTGTGCTGGCTGTATCAATATGTAGCCATTGCGTTCTCTAAAACCTGTGGCTAGTGAGTCAGTGCCAACCATCCAGTATATCCAACGCTTGTAGAATGGCATACCAACGACTGCCCAGCTGCGGACTTGCATGCGGTTGCCCATACTCTTGATGAAGAATTGGTCAGTGCATGGGGCAGATGTATTTGATGTTACCCCACCTTGTGCAACATATACGATAGCAGTCACTCCTCTCCGTCTTAATGCGGTACGAAGTCTGCGAGCTCTCTGGATAGCGTGTGGTTTCAGAACCAATCCGTCAATGTGTCCAGGTTTTTGGATGTAATTACAGTCAAAGTTTCTAACTGACCAAAAGTCAGATGGGTTAAACTCATCTACATATCTCCACTTTAGGAGTTTACGAAGCCAAAATGCCCTCATTGGTCGCCAACCCCTCGCCAACGTTTTATTGTCTCTCTACCAGTTATGTATGCAGCAGGTCCAATAACGCATATCGCAACCAACTGTGACATAAATCCATAATTAAAACTGCCCTCTACAAATGGGTCAATAGCTGTAAGAGTGAATGAGCCTATGACCGCAACTATGGCTATGATGCTTGGTGCTTTATACTCGGTCATTATACAAGGTATTGAAAGGTGGACTATATATGCGTTCACAATGCAAAGTATAGCATAGAGCATATCACGGCTATTCCTAGGATTGCTCCTATGATGGTTGATGTTTTGAAGTGTGTGCTATGATATGCAAAGGCGTTTTTTTGATGTGCTTCTAGGCTGAATAGTCCAAATGCCAGACCAATCAAGTCGTATTGTATGATTGATGGAGATTCTGGGATAAATATCGGTGCCAATAC
>CAYMEP010000191.1:0-2674 GCA_964389695.1 uncultured Rhodobiaceae bacterium
CAATTTAAAGGTTTCTGGTTTTGTTGGAAATGTATCATCTGATAATTTTTTTCTTGATAATATTTCTTATAATTATGGGCTTTATCCATATTTCAATAGCGATACAGCTATTAAGCCAGGTTCTAAGCCAGGTTGCAGCACCGCTATTAAGCCAGGTTCTAAAATAGGTTGCAGTACCACTATTAAGCCAGTTTCTCAAAAAGGTAATGCTTGGGAGCATTTTGTAGGGATAGAATTCGGCAAGATCAAAATTAATTATTCTTCTGAAAATCAAAATTCTATTAAAGTTCCTACTAAAGAACAAATAGAAGAATCTTTTGTTTTCGCTGATAATTTGTTGAATAATGAGTTAAAAGATATCTTGCTTCCGTCAACTTTTCTGACAGCTTCTGTTTCTGTGGGAGAGTTTGAAGTGATTAATAGTAATAAGTCTTCCAATAAAAATATTTATTTATATAATTTAGATATTGGTGCAAAAGTAGATATTTCTTCTTCTGATATCACTAAGAACAATGTAGAGGTTTTTGGTTATGTTGGAGATATATTAGTTGGAGATAGATCAACTGATAATTTCTCTAGTGGTAATACTTCTTTTAAGTTTTCTTCATCTTCCAATAGCGATACCGTGGATTATCTTGCAAAGATAGAAGTCGACAAGATCAAAATTAATTATTCTTCTGAAAATCAAAATCCTATTAAAGTTCCTACTAAAGGACAAATAAAAGAATCTTTTGTTTTCGCTGATAATTTGTTGAATAATGAGTTAAAAGATCTCTTGCCTCCATCAACTTTTCTGACAGCTTCTGTTTCTGTGGGAGAGTTTGAAGTTACTGACAATAATAGTTCTTTCTATAAAAATGTTGATTTATATGATTTAAATGTTGGTGCGAAAGCAAATATTTCTCCTTCTGGTGATACTATTGTCTTAAATTCTAGTTTTAATAGTATAGATTTTGTAAGTTATAATAAGAAGCCGAGTGAAGAGAATAATATTGCTTTTCATGCTGGGGAATCAAATATTCTTATTATATCTGAGAATAATATATCGTCGCCTTATGTAAGCCTAAATTCTCAGAACTTCTCTGCTAAGGCTGTAGTTAATAAAAGGGATAGCGAGGGTGATTTTATTAAAACTGAAATGAATGTGGCTACAGATTCAGTTTTAGCAAATATATCATTAGCAAATGACTTGAGTGTAAGCTCTCTTGGAAATATCAATGTTAAAAATTAAGATGTATATCTTAATTTTTTACACTCTCAAACAGAGAATGGTAATAATACTCATGAAATTAATAGTAATGTATTTATTTCTGATGCTCAGTTTAATTTGAAGTCCTTAGAAATAAATCCTGAGGAAGGTATGTCTTCTATTATAGGGTCTCATCTTAATTTGAATGGAACTTATGCTAATACTATATATACTAAAACTACTGATAATGGATTTAGTAAAGAAAACGATAAAATAACTTCTTATCTTGAATTTTCTTCATCAAACAATATAACCTTGTTTGCTGATAATGTTGTCTTAGATGATGAACAGCTTAAATGGAGGAAGTTTTCCGCTGAAAATAATGGTTCCAGTGAAATGAGGCTCGCAGTGGGGAATCCTTATACAGCAAAAACTGTAGATGAACTTCAGTTAAATGATTTTACTCTTAATAGTACAGGAGCCTATACCAGAAGTAATAACTCTATTTTTTTTGATTTTGATGAAATAGAACTTTCCTCATCATTATCTAAAGGTTTAAATGATACGGCTAAGCTGAATATAGATTTTAGTATTAAAAAATTAGCCTTAGCTTCTTTACCTGATGATGGCTTCTATTATGGTTATGATGAAGTTAATCTTTTAGCTGGAACTCAAATACTGAATTCGTGGGAAAAGTCTGGGAATGTTCCTTTGATTTCTTTTTTGCCCCTAAGGGATATTAATAATGGCAATAATTACTTTAAATTTTTAAAAGAACCATCTTTCGATAATGCTCATGAAATGATTTATCAATTCTGTGAACCAAGCGTATGTGAATTTTCTTCTGATAATGGAAGAGGGGAATATAGTAACAATCGTCTTATTTATTTTGGGGATAACAGTACTCCCAGCGAAAATACGATATATCAAGCTTATCAAATATATAGATTATACAATTTATTATATAATAAGAAGCAAGGATTGTATATGTTAAATGTTGATGACTCCTCTAATATTATGGGTAATTATGATAATTACGATGATTAAGGTGGTCAAATTTTTGCTATAAATTAAAAACTTGTAATAAAAAGAGGCATAGCTATCGTGGTTTTTCATGAGTAGATGCTATGTTATTTGAGCATATTGATTTAAAACCTCGCAATCCCTATCTTGGACTTGCTTTAGATGAAGCTTTTTGCTTATATCTTTCGCGTAATAATGGAACGATGTCGAACTCGTCTTCAATGCCATTTCAAGGAGGTTTCCGCTTGTGGACTAGTCCCTATTCTGCTATTTTAGGTCGCAGTTGTAAAGTTGATGAAACTATACGTTTCCCTCTAGAAGCTAGTTTTTCTAGGAACATTTTTGTTACAAATGAAGGTGGCGAAAGGGTCCCATTATGCAGGCGCTTGTCTGGTGGAGGTACGGTTTTACATGGAGCAGGCATTTTAAATTATAGTATCTTTTTATCATTAAAGACCTATC
>CAYMEP010000192.1:0-2662 GCA_964389695.1 uncultured Rhodobiaceae bacterium
GGTGATAATTTGGCGATTCTCAAGAAATTAGATAAAATTTTATGTCCTTGTTGTGATGCAATACTTTCAGGGTGAAACTGTACTCCATAGATATGGTGTATGGTATGCTCTAACCCCATAATGATACCGTCTTCTGTTTCTGCTGTAATTTTGAGGCAATCTGGTAAAGTGTCTCGTTCAACAATGAGAGAGTGATAGCGTGTGGCTTGAAAATTATTTTCAATACCTTGAAAGATACCTTCTGATTTATGAATGATAAGAGAACGTTTTCCATGAACAATTTGTGGTGCTTGAATAACTTTTCCACCAAAAACTTGTCCAATGCTTTGATGTCCAAGACATATACCGAGAATTGGAATTTTTCCTGCTGCTTGTTTAATAAGCTCAAGGCTAATCCCTGCAGTGTCAGGGGTAGCAGGGCCAGGGGATATAATGATCGCAGGAGGTGTTTGGGGTTCTAGTTTGGGGTTTAGAATGGCATCAATTGTAACTTTATCATTACGAATGACTTGACATTCTATACCTAAATCGCCAAGGAAGTGCAGAATGTTAAATGTAAAACTATCATAATTATCAATAAGTAATACCATGTTATTTACCCATTAGATTGATTGTTTAGAGCAATCTCTGCAGCTGCAAACAATGCTTTTGCTTTATTGACTGTTTCTTGAAATTCATCCTCAGGAGTTGAATCGTAAACTACTCCACCACCTGCTTGCACATATAACATATTTTCTTTAATAACTCCTGTTCTAAGTGCAATACAACTATCCATATCACCATTTGCAGAAAAATACCCTACACAACCAGCATATATGCCGCGTCGTTCAGTTTCTAATTCATCAATGATCTCTATAGCTCTTAATTTTGGTGCTCCTGATACTGTTCCTGCAGGAAACCCAGAAAATAATGCGTCAATTTGATCATATTGAGGTAAGATAGTTCCTGTAATGTCCGAAACAATATGAATTAAATGTGATGTTTTTTGAATGCCAAAAGCCTCATTAACTTTTACAGACTTTGTTTGACAAACACGTCCAACATCATTGCGTCCTAAGTCTAAGAGCATTAAATGTTCTGCACGTTCTTTTTCATCGGCAAGTAGTTCCTCTGTCATCACCGTATCTTCTGCGCTTGAATTACCCCTAGGCCTTGTACCTGCGATAGGACGAATATTAACGGTAGATTCTTTTAAACTTACTAGGACTTCTGGACTTGAACCAACAATAGAAAATTCTTCAAAGTTTAAGAAAAAGAGGTAAGGCGAAGGATTTATTCGTCTGAGAGCACGATAAAGCTCGAAAGGTGGCAAATGAAATGGAACCGAGAATCTCTGACTTAAAACGACCTGAAAAACATCACCTTGTTTGATATATTCACGAGCTTTATTAACCATATCGTAATAGTGTTCACGAGATATATTAGATTTTGGCTGTTCAAACGCATGCGTTTTCTTGGAAAACGTAGGAACGTTTTGGTTTAATTTTTTTAAATTGGTTGCAAGCCTTTCTTGAGCTAAGTGATAGGCGTCTTTTGCCGAAATTGATTCTTCAGGGTAAACAGGTGTAACAAGTTGTAAACTATGTGTGGTGTCATCAAAAATAGCTATAATAGAAGGGCGAATAAACAAACTTTCTGGTATGTCTAGAGCATTAGGGTTGTTATCTGGTAAGTTTTCTACATAGCGTATGGTATCATAAGACATATAACCAAAAATGCCTGCTGACATAGATGGCAGTGGTTCAGGAATATCGATATAGGACTCTTTTAATAATTGCCTCAATGCTTGAATAGGAGGAAGTTCCATAGATTGGTAATCTTTATTTCCACGTTTTATCTCAGCTTTTTGTTTCTTAACCCGAAATAGAAGATCAGGAGCAAGTCCAATCATAGAATAACGACCTTTGACTTCACCATCTTGTACAGATTCTAATAGAAAACTATACGTTTCCCCTTGACTCAGCTTTAAATAAGCCGAAACAGGAGTGTCCAAATCAGCATTTTGTGATTTGGAAGTAATAATTTGGGCCTTACCTGCCTCATATAATGCAGAGAATGTTTTAAATTCGGAAGTATTAGGGAGCATTGCCTATATTCCCTAACAGTGATTCTAATACGGTTTCATTGGTTTTTACACCATATTCATTTTGTAACCCAGTGATCAATTGTAATAATAGGCTCGTATCAAATTGCTCTTGTTGTATACGTCCAAATTCTTCTCTTTGAATGGGGTCAGCAGGCGCTATATTTAACTTATAAGGAGCAACAATAACAATACTATTGCCAATTGCAGTTCTATGCCATGAGTATTCATCTATACTAGATTGAAACACTTTTTGTATTGCGGCAGAGGAAAAAGTATCATCGTTAGTTTGCCGTGATATATTTTTCTTTTGCAAAGGTTTCTTGTTAAGCTCCTTAGCTATATTTTTAATAGATTTATTTTGGTTTGCACGGGTGGTTAATGTTTTTGCAAAAGTTGTTAACGCTGTTATACGTTCTTTTTCTTCCCATTGTGTTTTGACTTTGTTTTTTACAACGTCAAATGGTTGTATTTTTTTAGGTATAATAGAGTTTACACGTATCCAGTAATACCCTTTAATTTCTTCGTTTTCTACTTGTTCAATTGCGGAAGGAGTGGAACCAATACTTTGTGTGTAAA
>CAYMEP010000193.1:0-2657 GCA_964389695.1 uncultured Rhodobiaceae bacterium
CCACTGGTGATAAAGAGGGAGTGTTTGGGACTGGGGACTTTTCAAAAAAGACGGCTGGGGCCGCATTTACAATCTTTGAGGACCAAATAGCGAAAAGACAAGACGCATTTAATAATATGATTGCTGGTTATGAACACTTAGACCAAAGCGAAGAAAACTATATGGGTAATTTATCAGAAATTGCTAAACTAACTGATAAAAATGCCGAAGGTGCTAATGAAAAGATTAATCTAATGGCTAAAGAAGCGATGGGCTTGGAAAAACTAAGGGATTTAATGGATGAGATTCATGGTACTGGTACTGGAGATATTAAACTTAGTCCTGAAATGAGAGCAGTAGTGTCTGATATGAACTACAAAGCGATAGGTGGGGAAGGGCAACTTGTTAAAATGCTTAAATTACACAATAGCGAAAGAGCAAAGTCCTTACCTATAATGAAGAAACTCGCTGACTTAGATGCAACCGCCGGTAGTTTGCGCCGAGAGAAAATAGATGCGTCTAAAGAATTAATCGCAATTACAGCAGAACTGTCACAGGAAGATGAAGAATATCAAACTCTTCATGAAGCCATACTACTAACCTTGGATAAAGAAGGTGATGTTACTAAAGACTTAATAGCATTAAGAGAAAAAATGAGAACTGATACTAAGTTATCGGGAGACCAATTAAAATCATACGATGATAGGTTAGAGGCGAATAGAAAAAGAATGGCTGAGTCCAAAAAATCAGCCGAGCGTTTGACATTTGCTTTTACCAGCATGGCTTCAATAGCACTACCGGCGGTTGCCGGTGCTATCGGCGGCAGAACAGGTGGTCAAATAGGGGCATTTGGTAGTCTTGTTATGTTATCCGGGGGATTGATGTCTGCTGGGAAGCAACTATCTAAGGCAACAGCCGAGTTTTGGAAACTACATAGTGTAAGCATAGCAACAAACACACCCCTGCAAAACTTTAGGGCTAACATACTGAACATAGTAAAAGCAAACAAATTGCTGATTGCCTCGTTAGTTGTAACAATACCACTAATGATTGCTTACAGTATGAGTACCACAGCAGAGGCAGAGGCCGCCGAAGAGTTAGAAGAACAGTCACAAAGAATTGCGGCGGCGAGGGGGGCAATATACAACTCAGAAACTTTGTTTGAATCCCAGGCCTTCGCTGATGCAATAGGGATGCAAAATTATGAGATGGGCGAATTACTTGGAAGTACCGACTTAACGACACAGGCTCTTGAAGATTTAGACGATGTATATGGTGACTTATCCTCCAGCCAAAAAATAATGGCAGACCAAACTGAGGATATGCTCAATATGATATTAGCATTCCAAGACGACCAAGTAAAATTACTTGACGAAAAAGAGTTTAATGAAGCAGTTAAAGTGGTGGAGGACATGGTGGATGACATCAATGGTCTTGGTGATAACATTGGAATGGCATTCAGTTTGGGTACGGGCGATTTATTTACAGACGATGTTGAGAATCTAAACAAATTAATAGATGCTGGTTTAATAGAAGATGATGTAGGTACTGTTGGGCATATGCTCGATGAAGTAATTGACAAAATGAGAGAAGGTCGTGTACTAACTGAAAAGGAAATAAAAGCAATAGGCAAGGCGTTTGACGAAGACAATATCACTAAGGCTATTAGGAATATGAATAACTTAGTTATTACTCAGACTGATAGGAAACAACTAACAGCCCAACTGAATGACGAAGAAAAAAAGTTAAATGATACCTATGGAAATCAGGCTAATGAACTCAAAAACTTAACCGAAGAGTTATATGACTTTAGTGGTGCGAGAGAAGAGTTATTCTTTGGTGGTAAGTATGGAAATGTCACAGGCTCTCTTTACAAGCAGGTTGTCAAGCAGGGCGTAGGTGTCCTATACAACAAGATGGATATAATTATGTCGAATAACTTCCACGGATTCTTTAACGAAAGAGAAGCGGCAGACCGTATTAGACAGGCATTAAACGAAATAGCCCCGTCATTAATAACAGCATAGAATAGAATAGATTAGGTGAAGTGAAAATGGTAAGAAGTATAGACGAAGGAGCATACACATTTTGGTTAGCCGGTTATTATGATGATTTCATGGCGGCTCGAGCAGTACCCGACGACGAGAACACCCCTGCTCTAAAATGGTATTCATCCAAGACTCATCAAGGCAACCCTATTAACGGGTGGGCCACACTAAATCCCCGCTACACCTATGCTTGGGTTGAGCGTGGTGACGGAGACTCTGCTCGGTTTAACGGAAGTAGCGTATCAGCCTCTATACAATATACATTCAACAAAGGTGTAAGCGAATGGGCTTCCTTAGATATTAACCGCAACAATCCCGGCAAGTGGGATGGTCTTGCTCAATTAGAGTACCCCGACTCACTAACCAACGCTAATCGTCAAAAGTTTGATGGTGGTACTGGTATAGTAGGCGGTTCAACAAAGGCTTATGAAACTGATGTCGCTAATTCTAATTATGCGGTAGTCGAAGGCTATCTAATGTTTTGTAATGGTTATGATACATCTAAAAGATATTATGCGGCAACAGGTTCTAACGATTCCACATTCGGAAGGGCAGAAATGTACACTCCGGTATATTCTTCATCTTCACCTATACTAAATGCGGGTGCCGGAATACCCTTAACTTTAGGAG
>CAYMEP010000194.1:0-2655 GCA_964389695.1 uncultured Rhodobiaceae bacterium
GCGTTTTGCTCGGCAAGTGCGACACGCAACCCTTCGTCAAGATCGGCGAGGATTGTTATCTCGTCGCCGGCGCACAGATGCAATTCGATGTTCTGCCGCTCACGGTGGCCACGCGCTACTGCCTGCGCGGTGTGAATGCGCGCGGACTGCTCATGCGTGGGGTCTCGCGCACGGCGGTCGACAGGATCAGGGCGTTCTATGCAAAGTTGCGCGAGAAACAAGGTGCGCTCGACAAACGCGTCGAGGCGTTGCAAGAAGAGTTCAGCGCGGTCAAGGAGTTGCAACCCGTCTTCGACTTTGTCCAAGCACGACACCGCTACCCCCTGCTGACCCCCTACCCTGAGCTCAGCGACACCCGCCACGCGAGATAGGAAATAGGCCCATGAGGGGGAGACCACTTTCGCGCAGCCGCGCTTTCGTACATTCTTCGCGTCTGTCGGATCTTGCGATCGTCGCCGGCGAGGGCTTGTTGCCGCGCCTCGTCGCTCGCGCTTGTGTCGCGCGGGGAATGCGTCCCTTGGTCGTTTGGCTTCCTCAAAGGGTTGCCCCGTCCTTCTACGGCTGTCCTGTCGTGCGTCCGAAAGGTTTTTGGTCTGCGTTGCGTCTTGCCAAAGCGCGCGGCATCTCTCGTGTCGTGATGGCGGGCGGCTACAAGCGGTCTTCGGGCAAGCGCGAGGGAGAGCGTGCAACTCGAAACCGCCTGCTCGCCTTCCTCACCGCACGGCTGATCGCTCGTCACACGGATGCGCGTGCGCTCAGGCGGCTCGCGTGGCTCTTGCGTTGTTGCGGCGTGCGCATCCTTGCCCCGCAGACCTTCTGTCCCGCCCTTTGTCCTGCGCGGCGCGGTGCGCTCGGCGAACGGCGACCTTCGCGCGCCGACAAGAAGGACATCGCATACGCCAAGCGCGTTCTCGACAGGCTCGCGTCTTTGGATATGGGACAAGGTGTCGTCGTCGCTCAGGGGCTGGTGCTGGCGCTGGAGACGCTGGAGGGAACGGATGCGCTGCTCGATAGCGTGCGTCGTCTGAAGAAGCAACGTTCCATCCAAGGCGGCGTGCTGGTCAAATTGCCGAAGACGGGACAACGTCGCGACCTCGATCTTCCCGCCATCGGCATCAAAACCTTGCAACACGCGGCGCGTGCGGGTTTGCACGGCGTCGCCTTCGAGGCACAAGGAGCGCTGCTGCTGCCGCCGAGCGAGACGATAAGACAAGCCGACAGACGCAACCTCTTCCTCTACAGCCTTGCCCCGTGAAGTTGAGACGCCTCGCCGTTTTTGCAGCCGAGCCCTCTGCCGACCGTTTGGTAGCAGAGGTGGTGGGGCTCTTAAAGGAACGCCATCCCCAGCTCCGCCTCTGCGGCGTAGGCGGCGAGGCGTTGCAACGCTTGGGGTTGGAGAGTCTGTTCGACACAAGAGATTTCGCAGTGGTGGGAATGAAAGAAGCTCTCGTCAAATCGCCTCTGATCGTACGGCGTCTGTGGCAGACGGTGCGTGCCTTGCGGGCACAACAGCCCGATCTCTTCTTGAGCGTCGATATGTCGATCAGCTCGTACTGGATCGCGCGCGCTTTGGGAAAACATGCTGCTGTGAAAATTCACTACATCGCGCCTTCGGTATGGCTTTCGCGCCCTTGGCGCGCGCGTAGGTTTGCGCGCTGCTACGATGGAATTCTGACCTTCTACGCGTTCGAAGTGCCTTACTTCGAGGGCTTTCGAGCGCGCGTCGTGCATGTCGGGCATCCGATTTTCGACGATCCTGCGCCGCGCGGCTGCGGGAGAGCTTTTCGCAAACGCCATCTGTACGGCGCGGAAGAACCGATCGTGGGACTTTTCTTCGGCAGCCGCACGGGCGAGTTGCGGCGTCTTGCGCCGCTGCTATTAGAGAGCGCGCGCCGTCTGTGCGCGTTGCAGAGAGATGCGCGCAAGCCTGAGCCTCGCTTTGTCGCACCCAGCCTTCCCAGCCTCGTCCCTCTGCTCAAGCCCCTGCTGCGCACGAACGACCCGCCCGTACAACTCGTCTTGGAGGCGCGCGAGAAGGAAGATGCGCTGTGCGCGTGCAACGCGGCATTGGCAGCCCTCGGCACCGTCGGATCGGAGCTCGCAGTGCGCCATGTGCCGCATGTTCTCACCTACCGCCTTGCCCCCTCGACCTTTCTTTTGGCGAGGCTCTTCTACAATCTGCGCTACTGGGGGCTGGTCAATCTTTTGCACGCGCGCCCGATCGTTCCCGAATTCATTCAAGGCGCTGCGAAGAGCGACCTGCTCGCTCGCCAAGCGCAGCGGCACTTGGGCGCGGAGGGAATGCGTTTGAGACAGCAGCTCTCGGCGCTTTTTCCTCACAAGCAGAGCCGAAGTCTGTCCGCAGCACCCCCTGTGCACTCCCCCGCTCGGCGTGCGGCGGAGGCGATCGAAGCCGTGTATCGCGCGACTACGAACGGGCGAAGAGCCGATTCGCAACGACACCTGCAAGCAACGCGATGAGAACGGCACAAAAGCCGTAGAGAAAGCTGTAGCGCTCGGCAAAGGCGAAGATGAAGGCGCTGCCGCCGGCGCGACGCACGAACAGGGGGGTTGCCTGCGCGCTCGAAAGCTTTCCCTCTCCGATCAGAAAGGTTTCGACGATGTAGGTTCCCGTAGGTAACCCCGGCGGCAGCG
>CAYMEP010000195.1:0-2653 GCA_964389695.1 uncultured Rhodobiaceae bacterium
GGATATTGAATGCTTACATTTTGGTGCCTGGCCCGACAAGGGTCCGGTTCCACCTTTTGCACTATATAACTTTATCATCACCCTAAAGAATACGTTGGCTAGTACTGGAGGAGGCATACCATTTATACACTGCAGAGCGGGGGTTGGGAGGACCGGGACTGTATCAGCCTGTCTATCCGTGGCTAAGTATATAGATAAAGGGATGTTGAAGGATTCTAATGATCTTCCAGGTGTTGTGAACGCCACCATAGCCATGGGTAGGATTTGTAGGTCTTACCAATTTGTTCAAACTGATATGCAGTATAGGGCTGTCATGGGGTTCGCCAAATTTTATTTACTAGAGCATCAGCGTTTGCAAAGTACGCCTGACAAACCAAATCCTGGAATCATCAATATTACAGATGCGGTGACGCCAGGTTCCGTATCAGGTATCCAATGTGTGCCACTTAAAGTCCCAGATCTCACAGAGTTGGCTACTGATAAGAATGTGCCACCTTATGTGGTTGTTCGAGGGAATTTACTAAGGAACCTTCAGAGCACCAATCTTAATTGTATGCATGAGGCTATAGAGACGGAGAGAAACCTTGAGACAACTGGGATGTACTATACTGCTAGTGAGGGGTTGGATGACAAAGATATGAAAAGGCTCATGTTGAGTATAAAGTCAAATTCCCATGATTTGTGCAACGGATACTTTGATCCCAATAACCACAAAGCTTGTCTGGGCAATATAATAACTCAAACAAGGGACTTCGATAAGGACAATAATCCTCATGCTTTCGTGGAATATGGTCCGGTAGAGAGGAGCCATACGAAGAAATTTATACCAGGGAATGTGGAAGCCCTTTTGGTAGCCCATGCGAATAGCTCCAATGCGGTGGAACATACGGCTAATACCCCAATTGGTTCAACTGAATTACTGGTGGGTTTTCTGCATATGACCCATGGATCTTTTATGAGAGGAGATAACATAGAGGTCCCTCTACTTCCTTTAGACTCTAAAGTTACGGGCGATGCTGTAACGTCGTTCTCTGACAAATATGGAACATTCAAAGATGAATTCATAGTCAGGCATAAAATTAGTACTGGGGAGTGTCTAAATAATGCTGTGGATGTTGACAGACCTAGCGAGCTGGTGGCAGACCTTTATCTAGAAGTTGAAAGGTTGAAGCAGGTTAAAGCGTCAGGGAAGAAAGTAGAGATAACCCCAGCGTTTAGGTTGAGGATGGAGGTTGCTATGGCGTTGGATCACTACGTCAGGGTTGGCAATCTGGAAGCTCGCATGGTAAATGATCTGCCTTTATTTACAGAGCACGAGAGATTTTCGGAATTGGTTGAAGAGTGTCGGGAGATTATGCGATGGGATGTTACAGTTGAGGGTGGAGAACTTGAACCAATTACAAAACTGGATGAGATTTCTGGTAAAAAACATGTGCAAAAGTACAACAAAAATGTGTGTGACGTTATTGAAAAATTGAATAGAACTACTTTAGGGCTTTCTCATGGCGTAAGAGAATATATAAATAAATATCGAGATCAACTTGGAGTTAAGGATAATAGGGGTCTCATGAGGGAGATGAGTAGTGTTGTAATAAATGAGAATGGCAAAGTTGAGCGGTGGAGGAAGGATGATATAAGCGAAGATGCGTATCTGGAGTACAGAGTAAGTGCATCTTTTGATGCCATTAATAAGATGAAGGATTGTTGTGAAGATGTGAAAGGTAATATAAGTCAATGGAATATTGATGCCTATATGGACAGTATTGTGCAAGCATGTGAAACTTATGGTTTTGTCGGTAGGTATACTGAATATGGAGAGACTAGTGTGAGGGGAAGTAATAATGTTAATGCAAATTTTATGCTGAACGAGAATGGGGCTATTAAAACTCAAAAGTTGGTATGGGGGGGGTTAAGTATGGATAATGGTGGTTTGGAATCGCTTGCAAAGCGTGGAGGCAGTATGAAAAGTGTTAACCCAGATTTGGAGGCATATTTTATGGATGCTATCGCGAGTAACGTTTCTGCGATATCGCAGGTGAACTCTTATAGATCTAAACATTCCTTAGATATTCCAGAGTTATGGCACCTAAATATGAGTGCCATAGACGATTTGCAAGATACGCTTGCAACAATAAAAGATAGTTCGCCGGACCTCTATCACAGAAATTGGGCCAACAGGCTTTCCAACACAATTAATACATTGAAAAATTAAAAGATTTGATGCCTGATTAGGCACTCCCACGTGACGTTAGGCAGTCCCCGTTTTCTCTGCCTAAGAGAACCTTGCCGCTCTAGAAATAGGCAATAGTAATAACCAACCCTGGTAAGGGGGGGGCTAGATTGGCAGTTACTATCCAGTGGTGTGGCGTGTGATAAATGTCCATTTTTCCACGCTGGCAGAAGGTTGAATGTTATAGGTAGTTACTCTGTAGGGCAACTTGCTAGCATTGAACCAGATGGCACGCTGAGGCACTGCGAGTGGAGTGCTCCCATTCCGCATACTTTTCAGCGATTATCCAGATGTTTGCGGATCATCCAGGAATAATGTTGCCCCGCACAAACAAAAGCATCTCTTGACGCCGCTCAACGGAACGAAATAATCAAGAGTTACGTGCTTTTTCTTGGGGCTCCACGCGAGCAGCGTGAAACATAC
>CAYMEP010000196.1:0-2643 GCA_964389695.1 uncultured Rhodobiaceae bacterium
GTTCCACTCCGCGATCTCCTCCGGAACCGGGATGACCGCGTCCACCACATCCCTCCACACCCCCGATACCTCTAACACATTGGCTTTATCCCCCGATCGCAGCTTTTTTTTTCTTCCCATGGCCATCTTGAAAGCAACATGGGCGATTCTCTCGATTTCTTCTTCGCAGTAGCACGCTGTATTGTAGGCACGACGCAAACCCCTCGCATCTTTTTCGATGCCTCGAGGCTCACCGAAGTAGATACCACCAATCAGTTCACGCACTATGAGGATATCCAAACCCGCAAGCATCCTTTTTTTGAGCGAAGAAAAGCCCCTGGTCGAGGGGAAAGCCATAACCGGGCGAAGATTGGCAAAGAGTCCAAACTGGCGGCGAAGTTGCAAAAGCCCTCTTTCCGGACGCAGACTCCGTTCTAGGTTTTCGTACTGGCGGGCACCCACGGCACCAAGCAGAATGGCCGAGCTGGTTTTGGCTAGTTCCAACGTGGATGGAGGCAACGGATGCCCTTCTTTGTCTACAGCCACACCCCCGATCAATCCGTGGTGATAGGTGATATGGAGGTCTGGCGAACAGGCATTCACACAGTCCAAGACTTTTAGTGCTTGCCGGGTTACTTCAGGGCCTATTCCATCTCCACACAGCACCAAAATATTTCTGCGGGTCATAATTTTTATACAAGCCAAAATTGGCCTATGGGCGTGCAGTGGCAATAAGATCAACTTTATTTAAGACCACGGTGTGTCGTTCTTGCGAACCGTCGCGTGTCTTGTGAAGGGAAGCACTGTGAATCCGTCCCTTTCAAGTGGATAGCAGAACGAAACCAAGTCATAGGCGTTTCCGACACCGTAGGATATACCAGACAATCTCCTAATACTGTGTTTCATTCTCAACACGACGAATGGAAGCCACTTTGCTCAGAAATTGACGAAATTTTACCAAGGGATGGAGCAGGATGAACAAGATACCCCCCACGGTCACCGCATAAGCCGGCCACACATAGCAAGCATACCCTCCCATTGACAACCATTCATTCATGACTTTTGCTTTGTAAGGTCGTCTCACGACAGACTTCTTAATGAGATACCCTTGAGACAGTCTCCGCGAACCCTCCAGTTTACCTCGTGCCCCGGTTTATTGACATGGAATGATACTGTATCCACCACTCGTTTTTCCAACAATTTTCAGCTATAGCTAAGCGGAGCCTCACAGCTAGCACGGTGATGAACAACAAAAGGAACACGATACTCATGAAGAGGAGCAGCAACAACATACTGATGTGCAAGGAGGGGGCACTGAGTTTGGTAATGCTTGCCGGTTGATGCAACGTATTCCACCAATTGACAGAATAGTGGATAAGAGGGATGTTGATAGTTCCTAACAGGGCCAACAGGGAGGAGGCACGTATTGCACGATCGCGCTCGGGAATAACTTGCAAAAGCAGGATCACTCCTAAATACAAGAACAATAGAATGAGCTCCGAAGTCAGTCGTGCGTCCCAAACCCAGAATGCTCCCCACATCGGTTTTCCCCAAAGCATACCGGTAACCAGCGTAACCGCGGTAAACCAAGCACCTATCCAGGCACACTCCGTGTGTATAAACGACGCTAGTTTGAGCCTCCACACCAGGGTGATAAAGCCACAAAAAGCCATAACGAGATATACCAACAGTGACATCCAGGCACTTGGCACATGGATGAAAATAATTCTGTAGGCCTCGCCCTGTTTATAGTCGGAGGGGGCTAAATACAAGGCTAAAAAAAGCCCTATTCCTAGCAAAAAAACCAACAGCAGGACCACCCACGGTATCGTTCTGTCAAGCACTCGATAAATATTTTTGAGGCTTAGGAATTTTGCAAAAGTATGGGAAGTTACAAACATAAACAACGGTATTGTTCGGGCAAATATTCGCTGGGGTGCTTTCTGGCTAGGACACGTCTATAGGGTAAAATTGGGAAATAGGGCTCCTGTTTATCCCCACCCCACACCACCTCAACTCCGCCAATTTGTCCCGCGTGTTCCTCGATATGCTAAAACAGGAGGCATCTTAAGACGAAGGTAATGATAAATGGAGAGACGAGGAGGAGTGTGATGGTCAACCCTCCCAAGAATGCCAACGCCCCTGCTGCTGAATGACCAGCAGCTTGCATCTCCACCGCCCCTACTCCAAATATCATAAGTGGAATGTAGAGAGGAAGGAGAAGAATGTTCAAAACAAGACCACCGCGACGAATATTAACCGTCATCGCAGCACCGATGGAGCCTAATGCACTGAGGGCAGGGGTGCCGATAAGCAACGCCAAGACCAATGTTGGTATCAATTCGCTTGGTATGCCAAATACTATAGCACAGAGGGGAGAGACCAAAACGATAGGAAGACAGATGACTATCCAATGAAACAGGATACGGGAAAATGCAAGAGGTGGGTAGCCAAAGGGTGCAAGGAGGCATTGCTCGAGGGAACCATCGCGAAAATCATCACGAAACGTCTGGTCGAGTGAAAGCAAGCTCGCTAGCAGCAGGGCCAGCCATAAAATAGGAGCCCCCAACAGTGGGAGCATATCTGCATGGTGGCGCACTCCAAGCGGGGCCACCCCGACGACGATAAGGTAAAATAACAGAGGTGCTATCCATCGCGTAGGCT
>CAYMEP010000197.1:0-2639 GCA_964389695.1 uncultured Rhodobiaceae bacterium
CTTGAATGGTTTCATCTGGTGCTTTATCTAATATTGTTGCCATGCAACGCCATGAACGTTTAGTCAATGCTTCATTTGATGACCACTCGTTCAATGCATCATACCAACGACCTTGAGGCCAACAATTTTTTTGTGCCAAGTCATATAATGCACAAGCTGCAGCGGGGAAATTATCCCGACAATGTTGTTGCCACTCCTCGATTGGAGGTAACTTTATTTCAGGGTTGTTTTTTAGCCATTGAACAAGATCGCGACGACGATGTGGTATGATAATAGGTTTGTCTGGTTTGTTGTTCGGTAGTGTCCAATAAGGAAATCCATCACATTGATCTTTGGTCAATTTCCATTTTGGATATTTTGCTTTTATTTGGTTGAATGTTTCTTGACCTTTTGTGGTTAATGGTACTTCTGCTTCTTTGATCTTGTTTAGCCGAAACCAGATTTCTTGATTTCTTACCTCATCTTGATAGTCATCTTGGATTCTTTTTATGAAACTATCTGGTGGTCCTGACAATATGATTTTTTCTAGGTCACGAAACATTTTTTTATTGAGACGTGGAGACAATGTCATCAATAGTTGCATTGTTTCCACTTTAGTTTGTTTTTTCCAAAACCACGAATGAGAGTCTGACAGCAGCCAATCCAATGCTATTTGAGGAGGTATAATTTTATCTTGTGCTGCGGCGAACAATGCTAAGCGTTTAAACAATGGATAGGGATTTTCTATCCATTGGTTAGCTTCTTGTATTGCTCGTTCGGGTGATTGTTTTGCCAGTGCTATCCAAGCATCGCGTGTTAAATTGATCAGTTCAGTCCAATCATGTTTATCGCGATTTTCTGGATGATCTTTAATCGAAAGATGTGCTGAAGAATATAGATTGTGATTATCGCATGCAATCTCGAGCTCTTTCATGAGAGCGAATGTGTCGTGTAACTTTCCATTAAAATCCGCAAATAAAGTTGGCAAGGCTTTATTCCATGTTTCATTGTTGAGTAATTCTTGTCTAATATTATAAACAGGTTTTGTTGATAGTTCTATGTTCCAATTCATTCGTTCTTTGAGCGTCTTGTTATTAGAATCATGCAATCGTTCCCATACTTTAATTCGTGGAGTTAATATTTTGCGTAACTCATGACGTAACACTCTAGACATTCCCTCATGTTTAAAGCGTTTGATCCATTGGTAAGTATTAAGGGTCTGTGTTGAAAGATGAATACAATCAGTGAGCAATAAATCCCAAAATATACGTGTTTCTTCACAGGGAATGGCATTAGGTGCATTGTTTTGAATTAATTTGATTTCATCGGTTTTATTATTATATTTTAAATCATCCAATTCATTGAGACGTGTTTCTATCATTTGATGAAAATTTTTATGTAGTGTGCAGCCTTGTTTGATAATCCAAAGAAATAAGTTTGGATCATTGAGGTGGCGAATCATCCAACGTGCTAACTGTTCCATCACTGGATCCCAGTTACAGTTAAAAGATTTGGAATCAACGACAGCCATGGGTGACGATAAAAAATAAGGTGTTGGTCGCTGAAGCAGGCTAAATTTTTTGCTGTCGCTTTTTTGTTTAGATGATATATCAAACTGATCTAGATCCTTTTGATCATAGATTTTTTCACTCAATTTTTCGAGCCAACTCAATGGAGGGACAGGATCACAATTGGCAAAACATTTGGCAGGCAATCCACTCGGATCACTCAGTGCCCATAAGAAGCGATCGGTAACAAAATCTTGTTTTGTATTAACTGATGGATGTTGCGAGGCTATTTCCTTCACAATATTTTCTTTTCCAAGAATACCACAATCATAGATCTCGCTCCATTTTTTAAGATCGATGTGAAGAACTGCATGATTATCATCTTCTGTAGGATAAAAAACAGGTGTCACATTTTTAGGTTTCCAGTGTTTCTCTCGCTTCTCTTGTGCGTTAAAATCTCCTTCTTTGAACCCTTCAAAAATAAACATTTCATGCTGTGATTCTCCACGTAATTTGTCAGAAGCAAGAGCACTCACCATATAATCAATGATCGGATCATTTATGCTGTAACCAATGAAACATACGGTGAAGTTTCGAAAAAGCTCAGTAATAAATCGTGCCGCCCACCTTTCTGTCAAATATGCTAATCCAAAATCACCACGTGACAATACCAATTGATCTAATTCATTTGGTGTTGGTTTTTTACTGAGTAACCCATGAAGATAAACCAATCCATTCCATTGTTGTTTAGGTATCGGCAATACAGGAGCTTGAAAATGATTGATGTTCAAATTTTGTTTTTCAATGACTTCTTCAAAAATTCGATCAAAATTTGTAGTGACAAGGCGAGTTTGTCCATCACGACATTTGCTCAGTGTGAGTAATGTTTCATGGAGAATCGTTGCATTAGTAGTTTTTAAGTTAGGCTCTAAGAGCTTTGAGATATGTTTTCGAACAGTTTCACGACCACCAACAACCGTTTCTTCTAATGATGTAACAGCTTGATCAAGCTGATTGTCTTTTTTACATTTTTGATTTTCATTTCTATATAATTGTTCTACAAGCTCATCAGAATTAGGAAGTCCAGCAAGGGAAGATATTCCTGCGCCACAAAAAAACACGACTTTTCCGTCTGCATGCGCTTGGACAAGT
>CAYMEP010000198.1:0-2619 GCA_964389695.1 uncultured Rhodobiaceae bacterium
TTATTGCCTTCCCAATCTACTATATCCCCGATGTGAGGGGTCAAGTTGGTCGGCAATCCTGTGCTAACAGAGACCCTATCGGATACACTATTAACAATAGCACTACCCACAGCCCCCGATAAGTTATAAACTGGCTTGGGTATGAATACACCGTCGCCGCCTTGCCCATACAAAAGAAGACCACGACCACCACTCATTTTTGGCACTAATGGAAGTAGTTCATTACGATTTATTATAGCATTCAAGTCGGGGTTAGTCCGTGTAATATCGACCTGAGAAATAGAAAAATCCACTCTGAATATAGTTTCGTCTTCTCCGTTTGCTACCTCACCCCTTTTTAGATAGATAGTGTCTATACTGTTTTTTGTCAGTGTGACTCCCATGCTGATACTAAGAAGACCTTGACTAAGTATGATGTTTTTATAATTGTCATAGTCTGGGACTATAGCTTGGTAGTGTGCATAGCCCCGATGTAGATCATAAGTCCCCCGAAGCAGCGTGACGCTAGCAGTGACGGTCCCCTGCAAAACTACTTCGGCGACAATAAATTCTGGAATAAAGCCAGCATAATTACCCGTGATAAAATCAAAATGATAGCTAAGTTGTAAAGAAGGTGAGTTCCCACCAACCTCGCCGCCGTCGAGATTCAATTCAGCATAGGCTATGTTAGTAGCTAAGTTGAAGCCACTGAAAATTTTACTTTGTGCGTTTGGGCGTGAAAAAGTAAAGTTCTCAGTTGGTAAGTTGTCGCCTCCCGAAGCTATATCAAAACCCAATACAGGTGAGAATAAGCCTTTTGAGATAGCTTCTTGTATTGTAGTCGGGTCATTTGTGCTTCCTAATTGACTCCCAATTTGAATTTTCCTTAGTATATCGTCGCTGCCAATTGGGAAAGATAGTGAGGTGGCTTCCTCGTTATTGTATATCGAGTCTGTGACTCGGACACCCGTCGTAAGTTGTTCAGAAGAGTATGATGCTGGCAGATAAGTCTTACCAGAGGTGACCCCGCCTTGTGCGTTTTCCCAGCCAACCGCCCCATCAACGTCACTTTCTTTCGTGAGGACTTGTCCTGTGGTTCCACCACTTGGCACACCCGAACCGTCCTCCCCTTTGATAGCTATAAAGTCGAGTCTTGTCTGTGTGTTGTCTGATAGATTGATTGTTATAATGTATCGAGTTCCGTCAGTAATAGGAGTCCCGTTATCAATAGCTATATTAGTTATCGATATTCCTATGTCACCTTTGTCACCTTTTTTAGCTAGTCCTTGCAAGCCTCGTATATTAACAGCTTCTTCTATAGTAGCTACAAGTCCAGCTTGTCCTAAGTAGCCAGTTGTCGGTTTTGGGCCTTGCCCACCTGTCCAGTCACCAACACGCATAACTACGTCATCCCCTCGAGAAATAAGACTTAAAATAGGTGACCAGCCCCGAAGCCCATCGGTTCCTTGTGGTCCTGATTGACTTTCGATATTAGCCCAAGTCCCATCCGCTAATTTTATCCTATATTTGGAATCGGTAGTGTTGTAATAGACTGAATTTTCGCCCGCATTAGGGTGAGCAGAGGCAGCAGCAGCATCATTAGGATACTGACCTATATAGAAACCGAAAGAACCACCACTCCCGCTACCACTCCCCGATAAAAAGTCCAAGAAACCATTGTTGGGATAAAATATCGACATAAGCTATAAATCTGTTATCTTAAAATGAACGGTTGTATTAAGCCCTTTTTTATCTAGTCGTTTGACCCAGATATTCTCGTTGTCAGCTAGAAGCTCAAAAATGATTGTGTGGTAGTAGTTTTCAGGGGGTGCTTCAGTCGTGCTATCTGAGTAAGCTATCATTAGTCCAGCTGAGTTTTGCATAGATATCCTATATGGAGTCCCGATCGGGAAGTCCTTTGTGACGCATAAGGCGTCATCATTATCGAGTGTTATAGTCTCTGTAGCCATGTAGTCTCTAAGTAGTCATAGTATTTTGAGTCGATATTGGCAAGTAATTCTTTCACTTCTTTAGTGTTTTTTACGGTTTTTAGATTAGTCGTTGTATATTTTATCATTGCTACCATGTCGATATAAAAAGTTTTTAGCTCAGTGTCAGGCTCTCCGATAAGGTCGAGATGTATTTTATGTCTAGTGGTCGCCTCTGACAAGTCATAGGCTAGTTTTGATACTTCCTCTTTGGCTTCTAGTAAAACGCTCGAAAAGTCTCTATCTTTTACTTTATAGGATATGACTCTTTTGGTTTGGGTGTCTGTGTGCTTGACTTCAAGGGTTTCGTATTTTGAGTCATGTTTTGATGGGTCTTTTTTCTCAACCTTTTTATAATTCCAAATCTCCCACTCAGATGGAATAGACCCGTCCTCAGCCAAAGCTATAGTATGAATAGCATCATTGATTAGTATTTGTGTAGTTTTCTTATCCATAATTTAGTAGTATATAAATAGTCGTGCTGGTCTTCCTGCCCCTGAGACAGTCCCAGTAGAGCCATACCTAGACTCTCCACCGCCGCCGTAAGTGGCAGGGCTATAGTTAGTTTGTAAGAAGCTCAACTCGTTAGCATAATAGCTAGCCCTTCCTCCTCTCCCTCCAGAAACAGACCCACCTGGGATCCCCCCGACAC
>CAYMEP010000199.1:0-2616 GCA_964389695.1 uncultured Rhodobiaceae bacterium
CTTGAATATCCTTCCCTTTTCTCTGGTTGAGCATATCAGTATATCCTCCAGAATATTCTATCCATTGACCTTTTTGTCCATTTTCATTATCGCATGTGAAAATACTACTGACGGTACGATCTAAAAAGTCTCGATCATGACTAACCACAATCACAGTTCCATTATAATCTGCAATCATTTCCTGCAAAAGATCGAGGGTTTCTAAATCCAAATCATTTGTTGGTTCATCCATGATAAGAAGATTAGACGGCTGTCGTAACCCTCTTGCGAGTAAAAGTCTTGCTAATTCTCCTCCAGAAAGAACCGTGACAGGGGTACGCATCTGTGACGGATGAAATAAAAACTCTTTCATATAGCCAATAACATGCATAGTTGTATCGCCGATGGAAACGAGGTCTCCCGCTCCATCAGTAAGAGCATCTTTAACAGTCCAATCTTTTTTAATGCCTGAACGATTCTGGTCTAAAGTCAGTATTTCCAGATTCTTACCCAATTTAATATTGCCAGAATCAGGTTCTAACTCACCTGTAAGCATTTTTAATAAGGTTGATTTTCCTGCTCCATTTGCCCCAACAATACCAATATGATTGCCTCGTTTCACAATGGTTGAAAACTTATCTACAATCACTTGCCCATCAAAAGATTTACAAATATCATCAGCTTTAATGACTAGTTTTCCTGATTTCTCAGCGTCAACAACTGTGGCATTCATTGATCCTTGTACGGCTTTATAATCTTGTTTTTTCTGACGTAAATCTCCTAAATCAGACATACGTTTTTGATTTCGTTTACGCCTTCCACTTACCCCATGTCGCACCCAATGTTCTTCACGTAGAATTTTTTGTTTGAGTTTATCTTGAATTTCCTCTTCTTCTTCTATGATTTTATCTCGCCAATCTTCAAAATGATGAAACCCTTTTTTCATTAATCTTGTTTGCCCTCTATCAACCCATAGAGTTTGTTTTGAAAGGTTGCTCAAAAATCGTCTATCATGGCTAATCAAAACCAAAGCCGAACGTAATTGTCTAAGGCTTTGTTCTAACCATTCTATAGCAGGTAAATCCAGATGATTGGTTGGTTCATCTAAAAGTAGAATATCAGGTTCAGGTGCCATTACCTTTGCCAAAGCAGTACGTCTTTGTTCTCCTCCTGATAAGGTTTGTAACTCATCATCAACGTTAAGACGTAAATCCGCCATAATTTGATGAGCTTTTTGACGAGATTCATTATCCTGCAACTCCGCAAGTACATAATTTCCAATCGTCGTAAATCCTTCAAAGTTTGGGGTTTGTTCAAGATATTCAATCGTCGTTTGGGGCTGTACGAATCTTTTTCCCGAATCAAATTCGACTAAACCTGCCGCAATCTTCAAAAGCGTAGATTTTCCAGACCCATTACGTCCCACCAAACATAATCTATCTCGTGGTGAAATTGATAGGTTTGCCTCCTGAAACAAAGCATCCACACCATAAGTTAAAGCAATACCTTGCAAATACAAAATAGGAGGAGATGATGCCATTAACAACAACCTGTATTTTGCGATTTCTTTTCTATAGAAGAAAATAATCCTTTATGAGATGAAAAATCACCCTGTAACTTAAAGTAAGGAGCATAACGACTTGTACTAAGCATCTGTGCAGTATTACCACAAACCATTATTGTCTCGCCTTTTGGAAACTCATGTTCTTTATCTAAAATAAACATTTCAGGCATTTCCTCAATACCTCCTTGGTAAACGACTGAATGACCATAATTTTCACACCGGTCTTCTAAATTCATTTTAAAGGCACGAACCGTTATCGATTGAAAATCGATATAGCCCGCTTTTTCAACGATTTCTTTATCATGTAACTCTATGGAACCTTGGCTCATCACACGAATATCAGAAAACCCTATATCCGCCATAAGGCGACGAAAATCTTCAGTATATAATGCCCCACCCAAACATTCTCCGACTAAAATTGGATCAATTGTTAACTGACTAGGTACACGCCTATCGGTAAATACATCAGAAAAATACAATTCTCCTCCAGGTTTTAGTACACGTCGTATTTCTTCAAACACCTGTTTTTTATTAGGAGCAAGATTGATAACACAATTAGACACAACAACATCCATAGATTCATCATCGACTCCTACCAAATTTTCTATCAATCCATGACGAAAAGTCACATTGGATTCTTTATAGCCAAAACGTTGCATATGTGACGGCGTTAAACGATTAGCAACCTCAAGTTGCTCTTCTGTCATATCAATTCCTAAAACAGACCCTTGTTCACCAACTAATTGTGATAATAAAAAAACATCTCGTCCCGTGCCACAACCTAAATCTAAAACATGCTTTTTAGATAAAACAGGTGGAATCGGTGAACCACAACCATAAAATTTATTTTTGACTTCTTCATCAAGCTTATCCAAATAAGGAAGCAAAAAAGGTTGTGCCGTTTCAATCGGGCAACAAGCACCTGTTTTTAGGTCTTCTTTTGTGTTTAAAACATCACCATAATAATTTTTAACCCCTTGATGGATGTTTGTTTTTTTTATATCCACAGTTTTCTCCGTATTTGAACTATTGAAACCTAACTTATATAATGCTAAACCGCTACTCATGTTATC
>CAYMEP010000200.1:0-2612 GCA_964389695.1 uncultured Rhodobiaceae bacterium
CTTTTCCTATCTCCTTTTCTGCCCTCTCCTTTTCTTTTGGAGTTAAGTGCAATGTCGCTTCCTCATAGGAGGTCTTTGGTTTTTTAGTTTTATGTTTCATACAAAGAATTTATCTTTTCTTTAATTTTATTCTCAAATAGTTTTACAACCTCTTTTAGAGAATCAATCAAATTTCTTTCCTTTTCTATTTTTTCTATTATCTCTTTTTGTTTTTTAAGAGGAGGAACTGGTATTTGATAATTTGATATTTGAGGCACAGTTAATTGAGGAGTGCTCGTTCCTGTGCTATCAAAACCCATTTTATTTATTGCATATTCCAAGTATTTAGGCACAATATCTTTTCTAGGTATTATTACCACAAGCCTAATTATAGGATAAAATTTTTTAGTTCTAGCTACAGCATAACCTATTGTCCCTCTAGCAGAAACAGTTACACACGGACTATCTATCTTTGCAATATCTGTATAACCATATAACCCATTCTTATCAATACCATTTGAATAAATAGGAATTTGATATTTTTCTGTTTTATCCTCTGTAAAACGATCTTTAGGTAGGTCTCCCCCTGCTTTGATGCTTTCTGCAATATCAGAAATTTTTAACTGTTTAAAACTATCATCTATCTTAAAAAATGGTTTCCAACCAGAAATAGCATTTTTTGTAGATTCTACTATATCCTTATAATTATCTAACTCCCCTACAATTTTTTTCTGTTCTTTTAATACAGGTAAAGGTATTTTTACATTTTCAATATCCTCTTTTATTATTTGTGGATGTGCTGTGCCTTTTATAATGCTTTTCATAATAAAAGATTGCTGTAAGATATAATACAAGAATTTCTTGTATAAAATGTTTTTATCTTTAGGCTGACAAACCATTGCATTACCAGTTATCCAAGAATTAGGCTCTGTAAAGTTTATACTCCCGCAAGTCGCTCCTCTACAAGTAACTGCAACTTCTTCTTTATCGTGATTGAATTTGTCATAAAAACCTATAATACCATTTGCTCCAAAGACTTTATACATCCCCTCCTCTTTTATCTCTTTTCTAGTTATTGTTTTAGGTTGATAACAGTTACAAAAATTACCTAATCTTACCAGAGAATAATCACTTGTAATTTCTACTTTCTTATAGAATTTTCCAACTAGATTATAGTTTCTTTCTTTCACCTCATCCATAGAAATTAAAAAAAAACCTGTTTCCTTTAGTGTTTTTATCTCATCTTCTTTATAAGTAATTTCAGAAGCATTCAATCTATTCAAATCATTGTCCCCTTCTAATTCTCTTCTCTTTGTATCTAAACTATACCCATCATTTTCTATATTAAAATACCAAAAATCTTTTTGATCGCTTTTATAATGACAATCTGTAAAATATAAAATATCTGTTTTTACTCCAGACGCATACGGACTAAAAACACCTCTAGGCAACGAAATTACACTTTGTAAATTTGAATTTCCTAATAAATAACTTCTAACTTGCTTTAAACTTAAATTCTCTAAAAACCCCTCTGGAACTACTACTGCCATCCTACCTCCTTTCTTTACCGCTTTAAAACAATGCAAAACACAAAGACTATTCCCATCATTCCTAGCAAGTCCTTCATTATATTTATCTGTAATTTCATTCTTTATTTTTCCTTTCTCATCTATGTGTGTTGTCTTTTGAGAAAAAGGTATATTAGTTACTACAATATCATATTTATGCTCAACAGGATTAGCTAAACTATCCATTTGCTCTACTCCACTATGCCCATCTCCGTGCAATATCATATTCATTTTTGCTATCCTAGATGTATCCATTATTTCATTGCCATAAATACAATTAGTTCTTAATATCTCTAAATCCTTGTCTTTGATATTATTGTTCTCTTTTATGTAATTAAAAGCACAGGTTAAAAACCCCCCCGTACCACAAAAAGGGTCATAAATTGTTTCTTTTTTATTACTATCAAATTTCGGTTTTACAAGAGAAATTATAGATTTTATGATATGTCTAGGAGTATAATACTCCCCTAAATCATTCCCCGTTGAAGTTGCTTTTGCTATAAAATACTCAAAAGCTCCCCCCTTAATATCCCAATCAATCGGGCTTAATAAAAGCGGATCTAAGTGGTGAATTATAGTCTTGATTATTTTAGGATTTTTTGTTTTTAACGAAGTTAATACATCGCCACCATACCTACTTTTCAATTCTAATAACAATGTATTATTTATGTAGTTTATTAGTGAACTTTCCTTTTCATCTTTTAATCTTTTCCATAAATCTCCCTCTCCTTCTTTGCCTTCGCTAATAAGTTTTATAAAGAGTATGTTTGCAAACTCATTAAACCTATCCATATCTCGCAAACCGCTTCTTAAATTATCATTTATCTTTTTAAAAATACTTATTAACTCCCCTCTATCTTTAATAACATCTTTAGGAATGGTATAGGCTTCATTACTACTTTTATTTTCTAAAAAAGTTAAAGCCTCTTTGTAGCTTAAAAGTTCTTTTACCTCTACATCATTTAATTTTAATCTTTTTTCTGTTTTTAAATGTCTTGATTCACAATAAGTTCCATTAGAAGCAAATATCAAAGGAGTTTCTAAATCTTTTGCATATTCTGTAGC
>CAYMEP010000201.1:0-2609 GCA_964389695.1 uncultured Rhodobiaceae bacterium
GACTGGGCAAGCAGTAGAAATTATTTTTATCACAATGGTTATTTATTTAATCTTAAGCCTCTCAATATCAATTATTATGAATCGTTATAATCAACGAATTTCGTTAATAGAGCGATAGGGGGTATATAATGAAAAAATATATAAATTCTATTATAAGCTGGGGAGGTGAAAATTTATTTTCTTCTTGGAAACAAAGTGTTTTGAGTCTGTTAGCGCTCTATTTTATTTATAATATACTTATATTTGTACTGGATTGGGGCATATTCTCTGCTAGCTGGCAGGGGGAGGATAGAACATCTTGTTTGAAAGATAATCAAGGCGCATGCTGGATATTTGTATTTCAGAAGTTTAATCAGTTTATTTATGGTCACTATCCTTTGAGCCAACAATGGAGAGTGAATTTAGTTTTTGTCATGGGTGCATTGGGTCTTATAGGGTTAATATATCCTAAATTTATTTATAAACGTGGTTTAGTTCTTATCATGTTATTTGTATACCCTTGGGTTACATTATTTTTACTCTCTGGGGGAGTGTTAGGTCTTTCTTATGTAGAAACACGGCAATGGGGTGGGTTGATGGTGACATTGCTTATTTCTATTACAGGAATTGTTTGTTCTTTGCCTTTAGGAATTATGTTGGCATTAGGGCGCCGATCAAAAATGCCAGTAATTCGTTTGTTTTGTATTGGGTTTATTGAGATTTGGCGAGCTGTTCCATTAATTATGGTGCTATTTATGGCAAATCTAATGTTTCCTTTGTTTTTACCAGAAGGGGTGAGCATAGATGGATTGTTACGTTCTATTGTTGGGGTAGCTTTATTTGCTTCAGCTTATATGGCAGAGGTAATTCGTGGTGGATTGCAAGCAATTCCAAAAGGACAATATGAAGTGGCATCTGCACTAGGAATCCCTTATTGGAAATCTATGCGTTTTGTAATTTTACCCCAATCTTTAGCTATATCTATTCCTGGGATTGTGAATACTTTTATTGGGTTATTTAAAGATACAACTTTAGTTTCTATTGTTGGAATTTTTGACTTATTAGGAGTTGTGCAAGCTAATTTTGCAGATCCACAATGGATTGCGCCACAAGTGCCGATAACAGGATATGTATTTACAGGGGGAGTATTCTGGGTGTTTTGTTTTTTGATGTCACGTTACTCTCTTCACATAGAAAAAAGAGTAATAAAAGACCATAAGGATAAATAAATATGACTAAAACTCCGATGATACAGATTCGTAATTTAAATAAATGGTATGGAGAGTTTCATGTGTTACGTGGTATCGATTTAACAGTCAAATTAGGTGATAAAATAGTTATCTGTGGTCCTTCAGGGTCAGGAAAATCAACACTGATACGTTGTATCAATCAACTAGAAGAACACCAAAAAGGAGAAATTTTTGTTGATGGGACAATTATAAATTCACGAATTAAAAATATCGATAAAATACGGTCTGAAGTTGGCATGGTCTTCCAACAATTTAATTTATTTCCTCATATGACTGTTCTAGAAAACTGTACACTTGCTCCGATATGGGTACGTAATATGTCAAAAGTGGATGCAGAAAACCAAGCAAGACAATTATTAGAACGAGTGAAAATACCTGATCAAGCAGATAAGTATCCATTGCAACTTTCGGGAGGACAACAACAACGTGTAGCAATAGCAAGGGCTTTATGCATGAAACCAAAAGTGATGTTATTTGATGAACCAACATCAGCATTAGACCCTGAAATGATTAAAGAGGTTCTCGATGTCATGGTTGATTTAGCAAAAGAAGGTATGACGATGATTTGTGTGACGCATGAAATGGGATTTGCACGTCGTGTGGCTGATCGTATTATTTTTATGGATTCTGGTGAAATTATTGAAGAAGCGGCACCTGACATATTCTTCGAATCTCCTAAGCATAAACGAACAAAACAGTTCTTGAATCAGATATTAGACGACTAGAGCCAAGATGGGTAAGGTAAATTTTTTGTTTTTAAGAACTCAGGGTTAAATAATTTACTTTGGTAACGTGTGCCGTAATCGCATAAAATGGTAACAATTGTATGATTGGGACCTAATTCTTTTGCAAGCCGTATAGCTCCTGCTATATTGATTCCAGTTGACCCACCTAAACATAAGCCCTCATATTGTAATAAATCAAATATTAGGGGAAGAGCTTCTGTATCTGGTATTTGATAAGCATCATCGATGGGTGCCCCTTCAAGGTTAGCTGTTACACGCCCTTGTCCAATTCCTTCTGTAATAGATGAGCCTTCCGCTTTTAATTCACCGTGTTTATACCAATGATATAGGCAGGCACCCATAGGGTCAGAAGCAACAATTTTAATATCGGGGTTCTTTGATTTTAGTCCCATTCCTACACCAGCTAACGTGCCCCCTGTGCCGATAGAACAAGTGAATCCATCAATTTTCCCGCCTGTTTGTTTCCAGATTTCTGGTGCAGTGGTTTCAATATGAGCTTGACGGTTAGCTGTGTTATCAAATTGATTTGCCCAAACTGCGCCAATTTCTTCTGCAAGGCGACCAGAATACTTAACGTAATTATTTTTGTCTTTATAAGGATTTTTATTATCTATTTTATCAGATTTTTTCATAT
>CAYMEP010000202.1:0-2597 GCA_964389695.1 uncultured Rhodobiaceae bacterium
GTAGGTCTGCAAAAAAATCGATATGTAGTTTAACTGGTTTGCTCATAGTTGCCTAGTCTGTTTCAATGTATCAATTCTTGTAAATGTTTCCAAATGAAAATAGTGCTGTAAAATTTTTTGAAAATTAAATATGAAACGATAATCCAATATGCTTTTTATAATTCTAATATCACATCTTTAAAAATTAAATTAACATATAAGAAATTAGCAAATGGCTAACGAAAGAATTACTGAAGACATAGTTAGAGATCATTTTAAAAATGATCCTCTATATGATGTTATTAAGGTGGAAGAGCAGAAATCTAATAACAAAAATATAATGGATTTATTGAAAAACGCTTCTAAATCAGGGAAGGGTATAGGTAAACCTGAGTTTATTATTACTTTCCCGTCTGTAAATTCTGATTATCTAATGGTTATTGAATGTAAAGCAGATGTTACGAAACATCAAAGTAAAAATTTAACTAATATCAAAGACTGTGCTGTGGATGGAGTGTTGCATTATGGCAAAATTTTAAGTTCTGACTATAATGTAATTTCTATCGCTGTTAGTGGACAAAATGAAAGAGAACTTAAAATTTCTACATTTATACATAGAAAAAAAGATAATAAAAGCAAAGATACTAAAAACAAAAAATTACTTACTATTAATGATTATCTAAATATATTTGATGATGATATTTTCTCGGAAAATATTAAAAATATAGACATTGTACAAAAAGCTGTTTATTTAAATGAAGAATTGCATTCTTATTCTGTTACAGAGTACCTGAGATGTACTGTAATAAGTGCAATTCTAATAGGGCTTCAAGATAAGCCTTTTAGGGATAGTTATAAAACATTTTCTAAGAGTAAAGAACTGGGGGAAGGATTAACCGAGGCGATTAAAAGAGCTTTAGGAAATAAGCTACTAAAAAATAGGGATTCAATGCTATCTGAATTCCAGAAAATACTAAGCGACCCTTTATTTGTACAAGATAAAATAAATAGAACAAATAAAATAAAAAAGAAAAAAGAAGAGAATTTGACAATAGAAATATTAAAAAATATTATTTCATATATTCAAAAAAATATATATCCTTTAATATTAAACAATAATTCAAGTACAGATGTGCTAGGTAAATTCTATACAGAATTTATCCGTTATGCTAGCAGCTCTCAAAAACAAGGCCTTGTGCTTACTCCTGCACATATTACAGATTTTTTTTGCGATCTAGCAAATATCACAAAAAACAGCATTGTTTATGATCCTTGTTGTGGTTCAAGTGGCTTTCTTATCTCTGCCATGAAAAGAATGCTTGTTTTAGCAAAAGATGACAATAAAAAGAAAAATAATATAAAAGCAAATCAACTTATAGGTGTAGAACGTAGACCTGATATGTTTACCTATGCTTGTACTAATATGATGTTTCGAGGGGATGGGAAAGCCAATATCTATAATGGAGATTGCTATTCTTTAGAGAAGACTATCATGGAAAATCATAACATAGATACAGTGTTTTTAAATCCTCCATACGATGTAGGCAATGTAGGTCAGTTGGAATTTGTAGAACATGGCTTAAAAATTATAAAAAATAATAATGGCATTGTAATTGCTATTGTTCAAATGAGCTGTGGAATAAAAAATGAAAATGAATTAATAGCAATAAAAGAAAGATTGTTATTTAATCATAGGCTAAAAGCAGTTATATCTGTGCCAAACGATGTTTTTTACCCAATAGGAGTTGTTACTTGTATTATGGTATGGAAAGCAAATAAACCAAATGATGGATTTGAAACTTGGCTTGGGTATTTGAAAGACGATGGCTTCGAAAAAAGAAAACATAAAGGAAGAATTGATATTAAAAATAAATGGAATGCTATAAAAAAAAATTTTTTAAATGCTTATAAAAATAATAATGAAATAGCTGGCTTATCTGTAAAAAAAGAAATTCAAGCTCAAGATGATTGGTGTGTTGAAGCGTATATGGAAACAGATTATTCAATTTTAACAGAAGAAAAATTTATTAAGACCATTAAAAATTATGTAGCTTTTCAATTTTTAAATGAAAATAAATAAATTTAAATACATGTAGACAAATCTTTGAAGGATATAAAAATGCCACACCCTGATAATTTTAAAAAAATAAATACTAGTTATGCATTATCTGAACAACTAAGCAGAAAACCCATTATCGATAAAAAACAAATTTTAGATGTTACCAACTGGAAATGGTTTCCATACAGGGATATCTTTACAATAAAGAAAGGGAAAAGGCTCACCAAAAGTGACCAAGAATCAGGAAATATCCCATACATTAGCTCTTCTTCATTAAATAATGGTATTGATAATCATATAGGAAATGACTTCACAGATGAAAATTGTATTTCTTTTGCTTGCTATGGTTCTATAGGAGAAGCGTTTTATCAAAACAAAAAAGTATGGGTTTCTGACAATGCTAATGTATTCTACTTGAAAGATAAAAAATTGAATCCATGTTTAGCTTTATTCTTAGTTACTTTGCTGAGATTAGAGCAATATCGATTTTCCTATGGGATGACAGGGAAAAAAGAGAGACTGCAAAATTTTAGAATTAAACTTCCCATAGACAGTAAAG
>CAYMEP010000203.1:0-2593 GCA_964389695.1 uncultured Rhodobiaceae bacterium
TCTCGCGCGAGCTATCCTATCCTCAGCTTCGTAATCGTAGTCTTGTGTGTTCATGATGTTTCTCCGTGTTGTGTTGTGTGTTGTGTTTCTCCCCCTCTGCAACCCTCCCCCTTTGCAGAGAGAGGGTTGAGGACGAGGAGCCTTTTACTCTCCCCGCTCAGCTTCGCAGTCCTTGTGTTGCGGAAGTGTCGAGTCGTAATGGCAAGGAATGCCTGCATGATCGACCCCTTCTTCTCGGCAAGCGCAAGCAATCGTAAAGGATGGTATGTCCTCTAAATTCGAGTCAATGAAGTCTGCGGCTTGCCTGCAAGACTCCGCCCCTTTGGGCGAAACAAGGCTCGTGTCTTCGGCAAATAAGCGCAAACACTTTGCCGCTCCTTGCGCTTGTCCGAGAGCGGTTAAAAAATGTTCGGATGGTATGCTCATGGTGTTCTCCTTGTTGTGTGTTTGTGTTTCTGTCCTTACTCGCTCTCTAGGCTTTTAGCCATAGATTCCAAGCAAGCAACCGCATCGCTCTTGTGCGTAAAGCGTATCGCTTTTTCGAGTTTGCGGGTTCTCCCCTCACGAAGATAGCCTCTCTCCACGCCCCAAGCTTTGCCATGTTTGTCGTGAATAGCGGTCAGGGAAATGTGGGTTGTGCCTGCAGCGTTCGTGATGATGATATTCGCAAGGCATCCCTCGTCATCAAGGACTCGCTCAGTTTTGCTTCGTGTCTTTGGCTCGAAAAGCCCTGCTGTGTAGGACGGCAATCGCGCTCGCTGTTGGCGCGGCAGCTCTGCAAGCAGACTTCCCTGCGGGTGTTCTGTTGTCATGATGTTTCTCCGTTGTGTGTTTGTGTTTCTCCTACAGCAATCTGTTTGCGAAGTTGCTTTAGGGTTTTTGCGAGAACTGCAGAGCAAGCCTTCCGCTTCCGCATTATTTTCAGCTTCCGCATCGACGCAACTATGTCCTCTAGCAGCGTTGCCTCTCCCCAAGTGAAAGTGATCTCTATCGGGGGGCAATCGCGGTCGAAAAATTTGCCATTCCATAGGCAGTCCGCGCGTTTTTCCTGCATCTCGTCAGACTCTTGGGCGTTGATAGCTTGGCGAACTTTAAGCCACAAGTCATATCGGGCGCGGCAATCTTCTTTTTTCCGCATCTCATAAAAACAAGCCAGCTCGACAAGTTCACCTTCTTTTCCCCCCTCGAATCTTACGGGCGAGACCATGGCAAAAGCGACCTTTATACTTTCGGGCGCGTTGCCTCGTGGGGAGAGAGGGCGAAGTTCTGAAAGCCATTTTTGTTTCCGTCCGCAGTATCGCCGCGAGTCAAAAACAGAGTAAGCCATCTCCCTGTTCTCATCGTTGGGATGATCTTGTGTTGTCATGATGTTTCTCCGGTTAGGGTTGTCTGTTTCAGTTCTCCCCCCTTGCTGCCTCCCCTTGCGGGGAGGCAGGGAGCGGGGAGCCGCTCAAAAAGGTGTCTCAAGCGTGAGCGGGTCGCGGGCTTGGCACACCCCAAACTCGCTGCCCTTGTGGTGTTGGCGATAGTTCGATCGAGTCGCTCTCGCGGCAAACAACGCACAGATAATCTTTGATGCTCGTTGTCGGGAATAGGTATTCGCCGTTCGCGTCGGCTTTCGCAACACTTCGAATCACTACAAAATAATCGCCATTCGCATCGACGCTAATCACTTTGCCAAAAGCAATAGTTTTCTCATGGTCAAGGTCGTCGATATAAATCTTGTCACCAAGATTTACTCCTCCGTTAAGGTTCTCGCCAAAAATTGCGCGTGCTAGCCCGCGCCCCTTACCTAAATTTCGCGCGATCTTAACGCATTGTGTTGTGTTGTCTGTCGTCATGGTGTTTCTCCGTGTTTGTTTTTGGCAAGCGCATACTTGTCAAGAGGCTTTGCCTCGACTCGCTCCCCCAGCGAGTTTCGTTGCGCTTTATGCTCTTCCTCTCCATGATCTCGTTGAATCCCACTCAATAGGCAGGCGCGAGTCGATAGCGTCGACAAGCTTTCTAAGTTCGGGAGCGAGTGAGGCAAGTTTACTTCCCTCTTTACTTGCTTCCGCGATTCTCGCGGAAATTGCGCCTCGTAAAAGGGTTATTTCGCGTGAATCAAACGGGCGCAGCTGTATTTTTTTAACCCAGCCGCCCGCGCCGGTTGTTTCGTAGTTAGCCATGATGTTCTCCTGTTGTGTTGTGTGTTTCTTTTTTCTCCCCCCTTACAGCCCTTGCCTCACGACAAGGGCTGGGAGCGAGGAGCTACATTTGTGAATGGAGCATCGCAAGAGAATACAGCTTACTTGTAGCTCTGCCCATCGGCAGCAGGTGTTGGTCGATCTGAGTCTCGACAAAGCTGCCAATTTTTTTTGCATGCCACTCAGCCCGCATATAGCGTGATCGATACTTTTCATAGCGCGGATCTTCTTCGGCGAAAGGCATAAACCCGCACCCGCGAGCTTTGACGAGCTGATCCGCCCGTTCCATTCTCCCCCGCAACCTCCAATACCGGCGCTGTTGGTTTTTATCCATGATGTTTCTCCGCGTTGTGTTGCCTTGCTTTCTAATCACACTAGCACTTTGTATCGTCTAGTGTCAAGGACAA
>CAYMEP010000204.1:0-2571 GCA_964389695.1 uncultured Rhodobiaceae bacterium
ATGGGGAATCGTCTTTTGCGTCCTGCGCAGGTTATCACCGCAAAGCGAGATGGAGAGACCGCAACCGAGGCGGAACCCTCCCAAGAAAAAGAGAAAGAAACGGAGGACGAAGAAGAGAAAAAAAAGAGTTGAGCGTAGAAAAAACTTGTGCTACTTTACTGTTCAGTTTGGTGGTGATTGTTGCACTTTTTGGAAAACAAAGGAGGCATTTATCATGTTAGTTAAAATTAAAAAGATTCAAGATCAAGTTTTTGATTTTAAGTGGGATGAAAATTTGCAAAAATTTAACAAACACAACTTAATTTATGGTTGGAATGGAACTGGGAAAACTTATTTAACCAATTTTCTAGAAAATAATTTAAAAAGATATTTTGAAAATAAAAACGATTCTTCAGCACTTTGTTTTTGCAGCAATAGCACAATAAATAAATTTAAAATCTTTAATAAACGGTTTGTTGAAAGCCATGTTTTTACAGATAAAGACGGCACTAGCACTTTTATTGTTGCAGGAGAAGAAAATGTTAGAATTCATAATAAAATTCAAGCCATAAAAAATGAAACTAGCCAAAGTCGTTATGATATTGAATTCAAAAATGAAAGGATTCAAAAAATTGATAATCATATCGTTCAAGAAGTAGAAAAAACACTAGATTCCTTAAGGAGCGGTGTTGAAAAGGCTTTTAAAAGCTTTCATAGGTCGAAAATAAAAAATTTTGCTGATGAAATTACATCAAATCCTGAATTTGCAAAAGAATTTCAAAATAAAGATATAGATATACTTAAAAAAAGGTTGAAAGGAGACGAGTTTCAAAACCTTGACGATAGTAAAAAAATTCTTTCTTTTTCTGATAATATTGATACATTAAAGTTAAAAGAAATACTTACAACGAAGCCAAGCTGTCCTGACAATGTAGTTACTATTTTAGAATGGCTTGAAAAAGGCGTTAGACATCATGACGAAGGCGATATGTGTAAATTTTGCGAATCAGGGAAATTAACTAAACAGAGATTAGAAAAAATTCAATCATATTTTAACAAATCTTATGAAAATCTAAAAAATAACATTAAAACAATGTCTAAATCTATAGAAGAACTTTTAAAAAATATTGATGATATAAACTATGAATCTGAATCAAAAATTTGCGATGAAGAATTACGAGAAAAATACAGAATTTTTCTTACCGATTTTCAAACTAACAAAAAAGATTATATTATAAAAATTAAAATTATTCATACAATGATTATAAGAAAGCAATCATCCTTATTTTTAATAACCCTTGAGAATGATGTCGTCGATGTTATTAACAATATAGATCGTTGTTTTGAATTGCTCAAAAAAATTTCAAAGAATCTAAATTGTAAAATAAAAAAAAATAACACAATTCTTCCAAACATCGAAGAGGCAAGAGAATTGTATTACAAAGTGTTTATGTTACAAAATTGTTATAATTTATTTGATCTTACAAAAGAAAAAAATAAATTAAATAAAGAGATTCAACAACACGAAAAAAATATTTCTGACGAAGACGAAAAAGTTAATGTCTTGAAAAATAAAATGTATGACAAATCCGCACAAGATATCAGCAAAGACTTTTCTTCTTATTTAGGGCGTTCTGATATCACTCTTGAATATAACAATTCTAACAAAAGCTATAGTGTTAAAAGAGAAAACTCTTGCGTGACACAACACTTAAGTGAAGGAGAAAAAACTGCCTTTGCTTTTGTATATTTTTTAAACACGCTAAACGAGATCAATCTTGAAACAGAAAAAAAATTCCGAATCGAAGAAAGTATTGTTATCATCGATGATCCTATATCCAGTCTTGACAGCAACAATATATCAGCAGCTCTCTCATTTATGGCTGAGCGAACAGAAAAAGCAGGGCAAATTTTTATCTTAACACACAGTTTAGATTTTATGAATCAAGTTAAAATATGGTTTAATAAACAATTTAATTCAAAGGAAAATAAATATTTCATGCTCGAAGAAATAAAAAAAATAGATTCTCCACGACGCTCTAGGTTAATTAAAATGTATGCCAGCATTGAAAAGAATCACTCGGAATACCAATATTTATTCACGATTCTTTACGAAGCTCAAGAAGATTTTAAAAAAATGAAACATAAAGATAATATCAAAAAATACCTTCACATACCTAACACTTTGCGAAGATTCTTGGAAATATATGTCTCTTTTCTTTCTCCATCCAATGAGAAACCTGGAATAGATCTTTTAAGAAATGTTTTTAATAACAACGAGTACGAAGGCAATGTCGATGCTTTAATTCGTTTTGCCAACATCCATTCGCATTCTTCAATTGAAAAAAGAATAACACGTTGTGATTTAGATATATTAATGAACGGACACTGTTTTTTAGGAAATTTTATGAAAGCTCTTGAAAAACATAATAGAAACCTTTACGATAGATTGGTTGCTATTGCAAAAAAAGAAAAACAAGCGACAGAAAACCTATAGTGCAGCTCTCGCAACACCGCCTTACTGCGTTTCAAGGCTGTGTGCGCGTTTCTGCGAAACGCGCTTGATATAGGAAAGAGGCTGCGCTCTGTGCG
>CAYMEP010000205.1:0-2570 GCA_964389695.1 uncultured Rhodobiaceae bacterium
GTGCTAAGAATTGTGGTGAGGACGAGGTTACCAAGATTATTTTACCAGCCTTGCCTGATTTTATTATGCCATTGCTTTATGTTTTGCCGTTGCAATTGCTTGCCTATCATACGGCGGTGAGTAAAGGAACAGATGTCGATCAGCCCCGTAACTTGGCAAAGTCTGTCACAGTGGAGTAAGTTTAACCCGTTGGAACTCGAGAGAATGTATATTATATGAATAATAAAACTGTACCTAATATAGTTGTAGAAACATAGGACTAGCTAAAGGTATGAACTCATTTTTACAGTAAATTAAAGTCTAGATTTTGTAAATTTATCTATCTTTTTATATAAAGCCATGTCAACATCATATGTAGAGATAAATGCTAAAAGGTAAGGTTTAGATGGATAAAAAAGACCTAAAAGATAAGAAAACATTTTTACAATCACTAAGAAGTTATTTCTTGGCAGGTTTGGTAGTTTCTGCCCCTATTGGGATCACTGTTCTTTTGATTGCGTGGGTGGTAAAATTATTTGATGATTTATTTACCCCTTTTATTCCTGAAAAATATCGTCTTGAGCAGTATATTGGTTACGATATACCTGGGGTGGGTATGCTCTTCGGTGTTTTTATTATCCTTGTTATTGGTTTTCTAACGGCAAATTTCTTTGGTAAATATATGTTCAATTTCTGGAATAATCTAATTATGAGAATGCCAGTTTTTGGAACAGTTTATAAAATGGTACAGAAAGTAATTGAGTTGTTTGTTCAAAATAAAGGAAGTGCCTTTTCTAAAGCTGTGTTGGTAGAGTATCCTCGAAAAGGTATATGGGCTATTGGGTTCTTGACAAATGAAGTTTATGGAGAAGTGAAGAATAATGTTGAAGAAGACTCGATTGTTGTGTTTATTCCAACGACCCCAAATCCAACTTCAGGGTTTATGCTTTTTGTACCTAGGAATGAAGCCAAGGTATTAGATATGAGTGTTGAAGAAGCTCTTCAATTCGTTGTTTCAGCAGGGATAACACAAGATATAGAATAAAAAATTAACCTGCATCTAAATAATTTATGGCTTCATCTCTACGAAATAGATAGAGTAGAATACGTAAGGCTTTTCCTCTTTTTGAGGTTAATTTAGGGTCATCGTGAAGAATATGTTTCACTTCATCATAGATTATTGGTAAAAAGTCTGCATGAGCTTCTAAATCGGCTATTTTGAAATCTGGTAATCCTGATTGCTTTGTTCCTAAGACTTCACCTGAACCTCTTAACTTTAAGTCTTGTTCTGCTATTAAGAAACCATCTTCTGTTTCTTTTAAGGTTTTAAGACGTTTTGTAGACATTTCACTTAAAGGTGTGCGGTATAGCAAGATACAAGAGGATTGTTTTGTTCCACGTCCAATGCGTCCACGTAATTGATGTATTTGGGCTAAACCAAACCGTTCGGCGTTTTCAATAATCATAATGCTTGCATTAGGTACATTAACGCCTACTTCTATAATGGTTGTAGCGACTAAAATCTGAATCTCATTTTTCTGAAACTGTTCCATGATTTCATCTTGTTGTTTAGATTTCATTTGCCCGTGGATGAGACCTACTTTATTGCCATATATTTCTTGCAACTCTTTGGCTCTTTCTTCTGCGGGAGATAAAGTTATGAAGGCGCTTTCTGTAACAAGAGGACAGACCCAGTAAACTTGTTCTTTATTATCTAATGCACGTTGTAATCCTTGTATAATGTCTTCTACACGCTCAAGAGGCATGAGACGTGTTTGTATAGGTTTTCTTCCCACAGGTTTTTCTGTTAGTTGTGATACTGACATATCGCCATAGATAGCGAGGGTAAGTGTCCGGGGAATAGGGGTTGCGGTCATAACGAGATTATCTATTTTTTCTCCTTTTTCAGAAAGACTCATGCGTTGATGAACGCCAAAACGATGTTGTTCATCTATAACGGCTAGTCCGAGGTTTGAGAATATAACGCTGTCTTGAAATAAGGCATGGGTTCCAATAACGATTTGTGTGATTCCCGATGAAATCTTTTCAAGAATGTTTTGACGTTTTTTACCTTTATGCCGTCCTGTGAGTAGATCAGTGGTGATACCGATGGCTTCACAAAGAGGTAAAAAAGACTGCATATGTTGTTGAGCAAGTATTTCTGTTGGTGCCATAATAACAGCTTGTTTTCCTGCTTCTACAGCAGTTAGCATACTCATTAAAGCGACGATGGTTTTTCCTGATCCGACATCTCCTTGTAGAAGGCGAAGCATTCGGTGGTTAGAGTGCATATCTTTTTTTATTTCAGAGATAGCTTTTTGTTGTGAATTTGTGAGTTTGAAAGGTAAGTTTTTGAGGCATTCATCTTGTAGCTTTCCTTTTGATGTTATGGATTGCCCCTTGTTATTGTTGCGATTTTTTCTTAATAAGGCGAGTGCCAGTTGATTGGCAAGTAATTCATCATAGGCAAGTCTTTGTCTTGAGGGATAATTGGGTGTAAAATTTTGTATAGATTCTGGAGTGTGCATTTGGAGAAGTGCATTTTTCCATTTTGGAAAATTTTGTGTTTTTATAAATGAAGAATCTTGCCA
>CAYMEP010000206.1:0-2567 GCA_964389695.1 uncultured Rhodobiaceae bacterium
GGTCAGGGTGTCGCCCACCGCATCGTTGTTGTTGGCGGTAAAGCCATGCGTTCCGTCAAAGTCCGCTTGCGTCCCTGTATTAGAAAGATCAACCCTGACACCTTTGTTAGAGTGGTAGTAAGCAAAGTCTTCTCCCTCGCCTCCGTCAAGGTAATCTCTGCCCGCACCGCCGTAAAGGCGGTCGTTGCCATCGCCGCCGTAGAGGGTGTCCGCGCCTTCGCCGCCCTCAAGGTTGTCGTTGTCATCGTCGCCGTAGAGGGTGTCTGCGCCTTCGTCGCCCTCAAGGTTGTCGTAGCCATCGCCGCCGTAAAGGGTGTCTGCGCCCGCATCGCCATTAAGTCTGTCGTCACCATCGTCACCTTCAAGACGGTCATCGCCGTCTCCACCAGCCAATACGTTGTCATCGTCATTGCCCGTCAGCCAGTCGTTGTGAGCCGAGCCAACGATCCAGTCGATGTTGAAGAGGATGTCACCCACAGCTTCGTTGCTGTTCGCCGTAAAGCCGTGCGTTCCGTCGAAATCTTTTTGCGCTCTTGTGTTGGTAAGATCAACCCTGACCCTTTTTTCAGATTCATCGTAATAAGCAGTATTTGCGCCCCAGCCCCAACCGCCGTAAAGGGTGTCCGCGCCTTCGCCGCCTCGGAGGATGCCTCCAGCACCAGTCAGGAGGATGTCGTTGCCCTCGCCTCCATCGAGGATATCGTTGTAGCCCTCGCCTCCATCGAGAGTGTCGTCGCCCTCGCCTCCATCGAGGATATCGTTGCCACTGCCTCCTTTGAGGATGTCGTTGCCTCTGTCTCCCACAAGCGTATCGTCGCCCACACCACCCTGGAGGATGTTGGCACGGCTGTTGCCAGTCAATTGATCATTATAGCATGAGCCGGCCAGATTGTTGATGCCATGCAGCATGTCACCCGCAGCCCAGCTGCGCGAAACGGTGGCAGGGTCGGTGCTCAAGTCGATACTGACACCCGCAGAATCTGTTGATCCTTCGTAGCTCACCCAATCCGCGCCTATCGAGCCCGTGAAGGTGTCGACAGCATCGCTCGCCCAATGCGGATTGTTCTGACTGCCGTCGCCCACCCTCGTTGGCACAACAAGCGATTCTTCAGGGATCAGAGTTTCTATAAGCTTAATTCTTGGATATTGATTTCGATATTGAATCTCGTGAAAACCCGTGTAGAAGGTGTAGGTGTGACAACTTGAAGGGTAGTTCAAAAATACGATGACATTGAGCGTCTCGCCTTCAGGATTGGTCACAGTCAGAGTTACATCCTTGCTGTTTCCTGCATCGGAACGGGTGAAAGTGTAGGTCGCGCCATCATAGTCGTTGTTCTCCCCTTGCATGAAGTAGATGCTATCTCCATTTCCATCATCGACCACGGTATCGGTACCGTCGCCTGCATAAAAGAGATAGTAGTCACCTCCCGCGCCACCCTCAAGGCGATCGTCGCCACCTCTCCCTATTAGCGTGTTGTCACTGAAAATTCTATTATCAGCAGGAGGACCATAACCCGTCAGCCAGTCGTTGTGATCCGAGCCCTCGACATTGCTAATAATGTAGAAGAAAGTGTCGCCCACGGCTTCGTTGTTGTTAGGGTTAAAGCCAAAAGTGTTGGACTCAAAATCTTGTTGTAGACTCTTAGAAAGATCAACCCTCACCCCCCTGTCAGAATCTCGATAGGAAGCAACTACGCCGCTTCCTCTGCGCGAACCGCAAAGGATGTCTGCCCCCTCACCTCCGTTGAAGGATAAAAAACCACCTGCAGTAAAGGGGCTGATGAAGGTGTCGTCGCCTGCACCGCCTTCGAGATAATCTATGCCGAATTGGAAATCATAATCGCCGTCAAACACAGCGCCGGGTTCAAGGCGATCGTTGCCGTCACCACCAACGAGACGGTTGTTCTCGCCATTACCTTTCAGCCAGTCGTCAAAGCTCGAGCCATAGATATTTTCGATGTTGGTTAAAGTATCTCCCACCGCTTCATTGCCGTTCGCCGTAAACCCGTGGCTACCGTCGAAGTCTTCTTGCGTTTCTATCTTGGAAAGGTCAACCCTGACGCCTTGGCTAGACCCTTGATAGGAAGCCGTGTCCACGCCCTCACCGCCTATCAGCGTGTCCGCGCCTGCATCGCCTCTCAGCGTGTCATCGCCATCACCACCGCTCAGCCTATCGTTGCCCGCGCCGCCGAGTAGCGTGTTGGCATCGCCGTCGCCGATCATCTCGTCGCCCTGATCCGAGCCGACGAGGTTGTTGATACCCGTCAGCGTGTCGCCAGCAGCCCAGCCATAAGAGGTAGTGGCAGGATTGGTGCGAAGGTCGACAGAAACGCCTGCCGTATCCGTCGATCCTTCGTAGCTCACCCAATCGAAGCTTGTTCTGCCCGTGAAGGTGTCGGCGGCATCGGTTGCCAAATACGGGTTGTCCCTACTGCCATCTCCTCTCGGCGGTATGACAAGCGAAGAGGCAGGGATTTCGGTCTCGATGCCGTTGCTGTCGCGCGTGGAGAAAGTATAGTCTGCCGAAGGGTCGCTCGTAAATTCGATGACACTGAGCGTGTTGCCGC
>CAYMEP010000207.1:0-2559 GCA_964389695.1 uncultured Rhodobiaceae bacterium
ATAACAGCAGCGGATACGGTGCCATCGCTTCCTAACCCATGACAAGAGAATCTGCTAGTCTCTGTGGAAATAGGTGCATCTCGACTTGCCAGATAGCCATAGTTAGTCTCAGTCTCAAACCCTAGGCGAGTTCCGTGTCTGCCTGTACTAGTCTTCAATAACAGAGAAGAGTCATTCAAGCCTCTATATGGATCGAATATTGTTGTTATTAGGAGATGGTAGCAGGCTTCCTCATAAACTAAACTCAAACGGCTACTCGGTCTGTCATTGGAACGTTGCAAGAATACGCTAACCGCACCTGTGTATTGTGAAAGGTCTACACCATTTAGAGTAGAGTTACCATTAATAGTGGCGCCTGATGATGCCGAATCAAAGCCATCAAAACTAATCAAAACACCAGAGCCTGTAAAACTCTGTCCCGATGGCGGTACGATATAGCACTCAAAGAAGGCAGCATCCCCATCTACCAGCGGATAGTTAGGAAAGAAATAGATGGCATTCTCATTTGGATCACCGATGGCCACTGTTGCACTATCGTCAGCAAGAACTACGCTCTCCCCTTCACTGGCACTAGTGTCAGTAGGTGAGATGGTCACTGTATTTGCACTTGGAGCCGTGTAGTCCGTACCTGCAGTAGCATCCCCAGTAGTAGTCCCACCAGTGACATCATACCTAATAGTAATATCACTGGCAGCAGTAGGCAGCCCAGAGTCAGTAGGATGGAGTGTAAACCAGACTTGTATCATACGGGTGCTATCTTCTGGCTCAGGGGTCTGGGCATTGTGGACGTGTAGGGCATAAGTGATGAAAGGAAACGGATCTTCAAATGCAACCTGAGTCAGCTCATTGTAGGCAGGGTCAGTGGAGCTCTTACTTAGGGTGATTGTAATATCTGTGCTTGCAAGGTTGGTATTCGTCACGATGACTGTTTGTGCTGTCGCATAGTCACTTGCTGTAAAACTAAGGGTATCGGGCTCAAAAGTCACATCAGTATTGTCCGTACTTATGGCAATGGTGACGTCGGCAGTGGGAGCAGTATTCAGTTGGACTGTAAACTCCCTTTGATAGTCTTCAGCCCATCGGAATTACTAAGCTCTGAGACTACAGGACCAGGTTGAGGTGGCTCCTCAGTGCCAGTAGCTCCACAAGTCACAAGGCTGAGGGCTAAAAAGCCTATACAGATGAGCCATAATGCTCTTATCCTATAATATGGGATGGATTGGTTTTTCTTGCATGTTGAGACCTCCCTATGCAGAATTGATGTATGATTTTAGTCATTATGACCATAGCAATATGTGTAGACGGGTTTGACAAGTTTTTTTATAAAAAAGTAGAAAAAATTTTGCACTCTTTTGAGTGTATCTTAATATTCTGTGGATTTGATATTCTTTACTCAAAAAAATTCTTGACCTATCTATGCCATATACTTTCCATGCTATAGATGGTGCTTTGTGAAAGAATTTATTTCTTCCCCTTTATGACAACAAGCCAGTTAGGAAATCCCTTTTCATTAGGAAAACAAGCCAGTTAGAGAATCCTTCTTCTTTATGACAACGGACCAGTTAGGAAATCCCTCTTCCATAGGAAAAAGCGACAGAGACTGGCTCAATAGTCTCTATGAAAAGCGAGCAGAGTCAGCGTCTTGTCTGGCTCCCAATGCAGGAAAAGACTTTTATCTATGTGGATGGGTCCTTCGCCTACGAGATCAAGGAGGGTGCATTTTTATTGATCTTCGTGACAAAAGCGGTCTAGTTCAGCTTGTATTTGACTCCTCTGTTCTAGGAAAAAGCTTTCATGAGGCAGAATCTCTCCGTAGTGAGTATGTGATAGGAGTAGAAGGGAAGCTAAGAACTCGTGACAAGGATGCCGTAAATCCTAATCTTCCTACGGGAGATGTCGAGATATTGGTGAGCCGATTTTCTATTTTGAATCAATCCCCTACTCCCCCTATAGGCCTTGAAGATCACGAGGAGCTATCTGAAGAGCTAAGACTTCGCTATCGGTTTCTTGATCTCCGCCGAAACAAGCTAAAAGATGCACTGATCTTTCGGTCGCAAATGAATCACGAAATACGAGGCTTTCTCATAAGCAAAGGGTTTACTGAGATTGAAACACCCTATCTCAACAAGTCCACTCCCGAAGGTGCAAGGGATTTTCTGGTTCCTGCCAGGTTAAGCAGTGGACAGGTTTATGCACTTCCTCAGTCTCCTCAGCTCTTCAAGCAGATCCTGATGGTTGGTGGGATGGAAAAGTACTTTCAATTTGCCAAGTGTTTTCGTGACGAGGATCTTCGAGCAGATCGCCAGCCCGAATTTACACAACTTGATCTTGAGATGAGTTTCATCAATAGAAATATCCTTGTTGACTATATGGAGGAAATGTGGCAGAAAGTATTCCGTAACTGTTTGGGTATAGAGATACCCTTGCCCTTCCCTCAGATCTCTTTTCAAGAAGCAATGGAAAAATACGGCACAGATGCTCCAGACCTCCGCTATGACCTCACTCTAACAGATGTGGCAGAGATTGGAAAGCAATCAGAATTTATCGTATTCCAACAAG
>CAYMEP010000208.1:0-2557 GCA_964389695.1 uncultured Rhodobiaceae bacterium
TCACAAAATGATTGAACGACTCCTGCGTGAGGGGAAGGCGAAGATTGCTTCAAGCCCTTTCGCCCAACGCAAGAATCCCAAGAATCCTGATGAAGGATTTCATGTTGAGGACGAGGAGGGTGAAGATTCGCAAGGTGAGGGCGAATCGCTCATCGACAAAGTAGGGGCAACTGCCGCAAAAGTCTTTGGCAGTAATGAGAAGAAAAAACAGAAGCACGAGAGCAAGGATGCTTTGCGCGAAGAGAAAACAAAAAACGAACTCCTGCTCGACCAACTCATCAAGGAGAGAGATGAAGTTCGAAACGAGAATGCAGATCTGAAGCGCGAGATTGCGTCTCTGAGGGAGGAGGTTGGAAAAAGCTCAGAAGACCTTTTGAAGCCCGACACGGAGCAACAGCTCCTAGACATGTATCGGGTGCAGACGAACCTTAAAGAAGAGCGGCTGGAGCAGGAGACAGGAGACTCGAACTTCAGACACCCCCACTTGGTCGGCATCACCATTACCCAGCGCGAGAGGACATTGCTTAAAGTTGAGAATGTTCTGAGAAAATGGGGCGACGAGATGGGAGTTTCGTGGCTAGACCACCCACCGCAAGAAACCGATTCTCGTGAAGAGTGGGATGAGTTGAAAGGGCTAAAATAAGCCGTGCTTAAAACACAGCCCTTACGCCACAAGGACGATGAGTATAACTCGTCCGACCTTCGCATGTTTCTCGACAAGGGGAGGGAACAGAGACAGCCGCACGAACTGCAATGGAAGTTGCAGGCGCACTTAGCAACCCACCTCAACACCATAGACGGGGGGTATGACTCTTGGATAGGAGGGGGGGGCGCGGCTGGCAGAAGTGGGAATATAGGGGTTAACTCTCACTTTCAGTATTCGAGCGACCCTGCGATAGCACTCGACAAGTTTGTCGCCACCTTCCAAACGCTGTTGATGCCGACGGCTTCGCCCATGTTCAAGTTTATGCCAACGGACAGGGCTGTAGCACAGCTTGTGTCGAATGAGCGAAACGACAGAGCTGACGATGATGCGTCGGTAGTGCGGCGTGCGGAGAATGCAGGGGCTTCCGTCTCACAAATGGCGACTGACGCTCACGATTCGCTTGTCTCTGGGCTTTCGAGATTCGACGAGAAGTTTCAGGAAGTTCTGATGGAAGCAGACTGGCACAACGCTTTCTACCAGTCTCTCTACTCACAGATGGCACTAGGGCATGGGATCATCGGCATCTACGGCGGCGGGAATCGTGCGCTTGAGATAGAGGGAGTCAATCCTGCCAACATGTGGTTTCTGTCAAACAAGAGCAACGGCTTTCAGATGTCCTTCAGGCTCTACAGCGTTGATTGGATGACGGCAAAGGAGAACTGGGGGGATGAGATTCATGAACCTGAGAGCGTTGCCCGCAGCGAAGGCTCGAGCTGGAAGTTGCGGGAGTTTGAGATTTACGAGTGCGTTGTGAATCGCAAGAAGACGACGCAGAGCGACGAGGGATTCGAGCGATACCTGTTTCTTGACGGGCATTTCAGGAAGGGGGGAGGCAGACAGGAAGACAGGAAGGTGTCGAGTGAGATTCTGTCCGACCACATGCCAGTCGTGTCGATGGACTACTGCCCCTACCTGCTCTCGCGTTGGAAGCCGATGTATGACACTTGCTACGGACTCTCGGTCTATATCCACTGCATATCGAATCTTGTCTACATGAACAAGATTTTGTCCCAGCAGTTTCGAATCGCGGACTTTGCGTCGAATGCGATGATGGGGGTTGATTCGGAGCAGTTTCTCAATCCCGAAGGCTTTGACGCAACCCCCGGCGCGCTTGTGCCGATGAACATGGACTCTCGGTCTGGCGGTGGTCATCCTCCGATAGTGCCTATCGACCTTATCGGCAACACAGGAGTCGCCGCTTACAAAGCTCTGTCAGAGCAGTTTGAGCGAATCGATCGCTCTGTGAGGGAGGCGGCTCACTCGGACTTGACTCTATCGACGGACGAGAAAACGCCGTCGCCCTACGAGATTGTCGCTCGCCAGTCGGAAGCCATAACGAAGATTGGACCCGCGGTGGTGCGGGGAAACTTCCAATCCATGAAGAAAGTTGCAGGGACGGTTTTGAAGATTCTGCCTGCCATAAAAGAGAGTGTTGATTTGCTTACGGATGGAGACGAGGAGGGGGAAAGGATTGTTGAGTATCTGGGGGACAAGATGTTTGTGCGGGTTGATTTGGCTTCGCCGATCAAGCGCATCGGGCAACAACACCAAGCCCTGCGCCGTTTGGAGTTTTTGAGGGGAGAGCAGGAGTTGCTTGGGGGTTCAGGCATTGCCCTCAACGATGTTTATGATTTGGGAGCTATCGCGCGAGAGGACGGCTTGGTCTTTGACATTCGAGCCGACAACATACGGACGGAGGAGGAGACGCAGGCTTTGCAAAACGACCGCCAACAACAACAGCAACAGGCTATGCAGGCAGAGGCGAAGGCAAAAGCAGAGGCGCAAGGTCAAGGAGAGGTGGAGGCATGATACGGCGCGCGCTAGTCGTTATTCTGTGGTGGGCGTTGGAGC
>CAYMEP010000209.1:0-2430 GCA_964389695.1 uncultured Rhodobiaceae bacterium
ATAAAGAATATAATAAAAAACGATATAATACACTTATTTTTAGTCAATATTGCACTATTTCTAAACATCATTCATCTTTTCCAAAATCATTTACTTTCGTATTGAACACTCAAAAAAAATTATAAAAATACTCTTAGACTATTATAACCACAAATATTAATTTTGTTTTAAGAAGAACTTTTATACAAATCTAATAGCATATTTATGATGACACAAATACCTGATATCATGTAAGGTATGATATGAATCACTGTTATATACATGTAACGCCCGCTAACAAACATTCAGAAAGACACATCATGTCAAGTTCTGTCAAAATGAAAATTACAAAATATCAAAATGGTAGCCATAAAAGTATCTATGCCTTACCTTTCGGAGACCCACTTTATGACAAACCTTATGCTTATAGACACGACTCAACCAGAAGAAACCAGAGTTGTTGTAACAAAAAATAATTTCCTTGAAGAGTTTGATTTTGAATCAGAAAACAAACGCCAACTTAGAGGTAATATATATCTTGCACAAATCACACGTGTAGAACCGTCACTTCAAGCTGCCTTTGTTGAATATGGTGGTAACCGTCATGGATTCTTACCTTTCAATGAAATTCATCCTGACTTTTATCAAATTCCAGTTGAAGATAGAGAAACCTTATTACGTGAATATGCAGAAGAAAACAAAACATCGCATGATGATCTAGAAACTGTAGATAACATAATAGAAAGTGTTGGTGGTAATGCACAAGATGAAGCAGAGCCTATAAAAGCACCTAAAAAAACATTACGAAAATATAAAATTCAAGAAGTTATAAAACATCGTCAAGTTATTATGGTTCAAGCGGTTAAAGAAGAACGAGGAAACAAAGGGGCTGCATTAACAACATATTTATCTTTAGCTGGACGTTACTGTGTCCTCATGCCAAATACAGCACGTGGTGGTGGCATTTCTCGAAAAATTTCGAATACTGAGGATCGTAAAAAATTAAAAGCACTCGTTAACAAACTAGATATACCAGAAGGTATGGGTGTCATCATGCGCACCGCTGGTGCCAAGAGAACATCCGTAGAAATTAAACGCGACTACGAAAACCTTTTACGTATTTGGAAAAATGTCCGAGATCTTACTTTAGACAGCACAGCACCTCAATTAGTCTATGAAGAAGGTAGCCTCATTAAACGCTCTATACGTGATTTATATAATAAGGATTTTGACAAAATTCTAATAGAGGGAGAAAGAGGTTACAAAATAGCAAAAGATTATATGAAACTTCTTATGCCAAGCCACGCACGTAATATAAAACTCTATAAAGAGAAAATACCAATATTCCAAAAATATGATATGGAAAAACACCTTGAATCTATGTTCAATACAAATGCTATTTTACCTTCTGGAGGGTCTCTAGTTATCAACCCAACAGAAGCACTGGTTGCTATTGACGTGAACTCTGGAAAATCTACAAAAGAACATAGCGTAGAGAAAACAGCTCTAAAAACAAACTTAGAAGCTGCCACAGAAGCCGCACGCCAAATGCGTCTTCGTGACCTTGCAGGCATCATCGTCATTGATTTCATAGATATGGAAGAAAACCGTAATAACCGTGCTGTCGAAGAAAAAATGAAAGACGCACTAAAAAAAGATAAATCTCGCATTCAAGTGGGTAAAATTAGTCCTTTCGGTCTCTTAGAAATGTCACGCCAACGTATGCGTGTCGGGGTACAAGAAGCCAGCACTGTATCATGTATGCATTGCCAAGGTTCTGGAATGATGCGTTCCGTAGAAAGTCGTGCTTTACATATTTTACGGATCGTATCTCAGGAAAGCGCTCAAGAAGATGTTCAGGATAGTAATCAAGAAAAAACAAATATAACCCTTCATATCACTATGGATGTTGCAGAGTATATTTTAAACCAGAAACGTGCAGCTATTGTAGAAATTGAAACAAATTGTAACATTCACCTCTGTGTTAAAGGTGATTTTACACTTAAAACAACTGAAATTATGATTACGAACCATCATGGACACAGTAAAGTGATGACGATAGAAGGTGAACCTCAAGCGACGGTCAATGAAAAAGAGAAAAAGGGTAAAAAACGGCGAAACAAACGAAAAGCAAAACAAAAAAACACACTAAATGATAATGCCAACTCAACAACTGTAGAAACAGAAGCAGAGATTCAGAAAAATAATAATGAACTAGAAAAAAATTCGGATCAAAACAAAACGAACTCCCCTTCTCAAAAAAAACATAGCAAAAAAATGTCGAATAAAGAAAATAACTTAGAGACTCCAGCAGCTAAGCCTAAACCTTCAAAAAAACCAAATAAACCAAAGTCCAAGCCTCCTCTAGAGACCACAGAAGATGCTAAGAAAGAAAGAAAACCAAATAAACCAAAGTCCAAGCCTCCTCTAGAGACCACAGAAGATGCTAAG
>CAYMEP010000210.1:0-2519 GCA_964389695.1 uncultured Rhodobiaceae bacterium
CCTGCCGTCGGCGCTTCCACATGTGCATCTGGTAACCATGTATGAAATGGAAACATAGGCATTTTAATAGCAAAGCTCGAGAAAAAGGCAAGCCAAAGCCATGTTTGTGCCTCTCGTGAAAAAGAATAAGATAGAACATCAGGAATATAGGTTGTCCCAACCTGACCATACATATACATAATTGCTAATAATAGAAAAACTGACCCAAACAAGGTATAAAGAAAAAATTTAAAGCTCGCATAAACTCGATTCTTTCCTCCCCAAATACCAATAATCAAAAACATTGGTATCAACCCTGCCTCGAAAAACAAATAAAACAAGACTAAATCAAGCGCAGAAAAAACGCCAAGCATCAATGATTCTAAGATAAGAAATGCAATCATATATTCACGAATTCTGTGTTTAACCGACTGCCAGCTCGCCAAAATACAAAGCGGCATCAAGCTTGTAGTTAAAACAATCAATAAAATTGATATACCATCTACTCCCATGGCATAATCTATATTTATACCAAACCATTTTATACGTTCAACGAACTGAAACCCTACGTGACTTGAATCAAAAACAGCCAAGATAAAAATACTCAAGACCAAAGTAACAAGAGTGGTCCATAATGCCACTGCCCGTACATTACGTATCACAAGTTCCTCATCACCTCTTATCAAAGTAATAAACAATGCCCCTAAAATTGGTAAAAATGTCATAATTGATAAAATTGGCCACTCAAATACCATTATATTCCCCATAACATAAACCACGTAACAAAACTGAGTACACCTATAAACATCGCAAAGGCATAATGATAAATGTACCCTGACTGTACTCTAACAACATATGTCATTACTTTATGCACTATTTTTGCGACACCGTCAGGACCAAAACTATTAATAAAACCATCTCCTATTTTCCAGAGCACAAGAGATAAAAAACGTATAGGTCGGACTATAATTACATCATATATATAATCAAAATACCATTTCTTTAACAAAAATGTATAAAGCATATCATGCATGTTTGCGCATTTTTTAGGTATGTCAGGACGTTTAATATAACAATACCATGCTATAATGAACCCTAAGAACATCATAAATAGAGGCAAAAGTTTTACCCATAATGGAACGTTATGCAAATCATGTAAAATATGATTATCAGATAATGTAAAAATTGCTCCTTGCCAAAAATTTATTTCGTCGCCCCCAATAAAGAACCTTTTCATAAGTCCTCCGACAAAAACCGCTCCTAAAGCTAAAATAAATAAAACATTCATCATTATAACAGGACTCTCCTGCACTTTCCTTAATTGATCGCTAGATAAATGTGTTTTTCCATAAAAACAAACAAACATCAAACGCCATGAATAAAAAGCAGTCAAACATGCTGCAATAATCAAAAGTACAAATGCAAACATATGAACATAACTATGAGATACAAAACTTGCCTCTATAATCGCATCTTTAGAAAAATAGCCTGATAAGAAAGGAAACCCAGTCAAGGCAAGTGTACCAATTAACATCAAAAACCATGTAACAGGTATCATGTGCCGAAGCCCACCCATTTTACGCAAGTCTTGCTCATGGTCCACAGCATGAATCACAGCACCCGCACCTAGAAAAAGTAATGCTTTAAAAAAAGCGTGTGTCACAAGATGAAAAATCGCAACTTGATACGCACCAAGCCCAAGTGCAACAAACATATACCCTAATTGAGAACAAGTTGAATAAGCAATCACACGTTTAATATCTGTTTGAACTAACGCTACCGTCGCAGCAAAGAACGCCGTAATTGCCCCAACAACAATAATCACTTCAGATGCATATGAAGATAATTCAAATAAAGGAGAACAACGTGCCAATAAAAACACACCTGCCGTCACCATAGTTGCCGCATGAATCAAGGCAGATACAGGTGTTGGTCCTTCCATAGCATCTGGTAGCCATGTATGAAGTAAAAATTGTGCTGATTTTCCCATTGCTCCCATAAACAATAAAAGACAAATCACTGTTAAGGTTGATACTGTACACCCTAAAAATGAAAACTCTGAAATTTCTAAAATAGGTGCAGCAGCAAAAACCTCATCAAATTGCAATGACCCCGTAGAAAAATAGATTGCAGCAATCCCTAAAATAAGCCCAAAATCACCGACACGGTTAACAACAAACGCTTTTATAGCCGCAGCGTTAGCTGTAGATTTTTGAAACCAAAACCCAATTAACAAATAAGATGCTAAACCAACACCCTCCCAACCAAAAAATAATTGCAAAAAATTATCAGAAGTTACTAACATCAACATCGCAAAAGTAAAAAGTGATAAATAGGCAAAAAACCTTGGTCTATGAGGGTCGTCATGCATATACCCAATAGAATAAACATGAACCAAAGCAGATATAGAGTTCACCACAACCAACATAATTGCCGTTAGTGTATCAATCCGTAATTGCCAAGAAACCTCTAAAGTCCCAGAACGAATCCAATCAAATAAAGGTACAATATGTGCACCATTATAAAAAGCAACTTGAACA